>NZ_JAQOSR010000090.1:0-36090 GCF_046718885.1 Bradyrhizobium sp. UFLA01-814
TCATGGAGCGGCGGCTTTTGAAGGGGATCATCAACCCCGCGATGATCGTGACTTGGCTGGCCGGGCTTTTCCTGGTCTGGGCCGGACACTGGTACCTATCCGGCTGGTTTCACGTCAAATTTGCGCTGGTGCTCGCCATGTCGGGTATCCACGGCTTTTTGTCCCGCTGCGTGAAGGATTTCGCCGCCGACCGGAATCAGCGTAGCCAGAAATTCTATCGTATTATCAACGAGGTGCCGACGGTTCTGATGATCCTGATCGTGATCATGGTGGTGGTGAAGCCGTTCTAGACATCACGATGCTCAAGACGCATGCTTCAGTCCTTCTTGCGAAGGACGAATCGATTTTCTATATAGGATTTATCCCACCCCACGCAGGCGGATGTGGTCGCGTTCCGGTTCTTTTCGGACCGGCGCCGCATCAGGTTTGAAAGCCCAAACGGCACTTTCCTGGCTGAGACCTGCGGACCTTCCTTTGGCGTCCGCTTTTTCCAAAGCCACCTCGCACCCCTTCCCTACTTACTTCCTCACAGGACGACCCCAATGCGGGAAATCAAACTCCAGGACCTCAAATCGAAAACGCCGGCCGAGCTCGTCTCGTTTGCGGAAGAGAATGGGGTCGAGAATGCCAGCACCATGCGCAAGCAGGAGCTGATGTTCGCAATTCTCAAAAACCTCGCCGCCGCCGAGACCGACATTGTCGGCGAGGGCGTCGTGGAGGTGCTGTCCGACGGATTCGGCTTCCTTCGTTCGCCTGACGCGAACTACCTGCCCGGCCCCGACGACATCTACGTTTCGCCCTCGCAAATCCGCCGCTTCGGCCTGCGCACCGGCGACACCATCGAAGGACACATCCGCAGCCCGAAGGAAGGCGAACGCTACTTCGCGCTGCTGAAGGTCAATACGCTCAATTTCGAGGATCCCGAGAAGGCCAAGCACAAAGTCAATTTTGACAACCTCACGCCGCTGTTTCCTAATCAGCGTTTCCGCATGGAGCTTGAGGATTCCACCAAGAAGGACCTTTCCGCCCGCGTGATCGATATCGTCGCGCCGATCGGCAAGGGCCAGCGCGCGCTGATCGTGGCGCCGCCGCGCACCGGCAAGACGGTGCTGATGCAGAACATCGCGCACTCCATCACCGCCAATCATCCCGACTGCTATCTGATCGTGCTTCTGATCGACGAGCGTCCGGAAGAAGTCACGGACATGCAGCGCTCGGTGAAGGGCGAGGTGGTGTCCTCGACCTTCGACGAGCCTGCGGTGCGTCACGTCCAGGTTGCCGAGATGGTGATCGAGAAGGCCAAGCGTCTCGTCGAACACGGCCGCGACGTCGTGATCCTGCTCGATTCGATCACGCGCCTCGGCCGCGCCTACAACACCGTCGTGCCGTCATCCGGCAAGGTGCTGACCGGCGGTGTCGACGCCAACGCGTTGCAGCGGCCGAAGCGCTTCTTCGGTGCCGCGCGCAATATCGAGGAGGGCGGTTCGCTGACCATCATCGCGACCGCGCTGGTCGATACCGGCAGCCGCATGGACGAAGTCATCTTCGAAGAGTTCAAGGGTACCGGTAACTCCGAACTGATCCTCGACCGCAAGGTTTCGGACAAGCGGACCTTCCCGGCGATCGATATTGCCCGTTCCGGCACCCGCAAGGAGGAGCTGATCACCGATCCGCAGGTGCTCAAGAAGATGTACGTCCTTCGCCGCATCCTCAATCCGATGGGCACCATGGACGCCATCGACTTCCTGCTCGACAAGCTCCGCAACACGAAGAGCAACTCGGAATTCTTCGATTCCATGAACACCTGAGGCCAAGGCCGAAAAGAACAGGGCGCTCCGCATAAACGGGCGCCTTTTTCATGCTGCGGATTTGCTGCAGCGAAGTGCAGCATAAATGGAGACGCCGTCAGTGCTTATTTTTCATTTAACTATCTGATGTTGTTTATATTTCTTCCTAGCTTTGTAATCTAGCTGACGACGCTGCAGCAAAATTGCTGCGCGGCTGTTGCAGTGAGACCAGGTTATGTTGCGTCGCAGTATCGCGGTATGGGGGTGCGAAATCGGAGCGGCATTGCCTTTGCCGATTTGCTGGAAGAAATAGGCGATGCATTCACGCGACCAGACCATCTTCGCGTTATCCTCGGGGCGGCCGCCGAGTGCGATCGCCATCATCAGGCTGTCTGGTCCAATGGCCGAGTCGGTCATTGCAGGACTGGCGGGCAAGACGCCGATGCCGCGGCTGGCGACCCGCGCGCTGCTCCACGATTCGAACCATCAACCGATCGATGACGCGGTGGTGCTGTGGTTTCCAGGCCCGGCCAGCGCGACCGGCGAAGACGTCGCCGAATTTCATGTCCATGGCGGACGCGCGGTGTTGTCGGCGATGTTCGATGCGATCGCGGCATTCGACAACGTGCGGCCGGCCGAGCCGGGCGAGTTCACCCGGCGGGCCTTCGAGAACGGCAAGCTCGACCTGACCGAGGCCGAGGGCCTTGACGATCTGATCCACGCCGACACTGATCGGCAGCGGCGCCAGGCACTGCGCCAGCTGAAGGGGCTGCTCGGCGACCGCGCGCGAGACTGGCGCGAGCGGATCATCGCGGCGTCGGCGCTGATCGAGGCCGGCATCGATTTCTCCGACGAAGGCGATGTCCCGGCTGAACTGATCGCACCCGCGCTTAAGAAGATCCGGGCGCTGCATGAGGAGATCAAGCAAGTCCTTGCAGGGCAGGGGCAAGGCGAGCGGCTGCGCGACGGCCTCGTGGTCGCGATCGCCGGTCCGCCGAATGTCGGCAAATCGACCCTGATCAATCAGCTCGCCAAGCGCGAGGTCGCGATCGTCTCGCCGCATGCCGGCACGACCCGCGATGTGATCGAGGTGCAGCTCGATCTCGACGGCTATCCGGTGACGGTCATCGACACCGCCGGGATCCGCGAGACCGACGACCCGGTCGAGCAGGAGGGTGTCCGGCGCGCCCGCGCCCGCGCCGCGGAGGCGGACCTGGTGCTATGGCTAGCCGACAGCGGCGATGCAAAGGCGGGACATGGCGGCGCGACGCCGACCTGGCTGGTGCGGAACAAGATCGACCTGGTCAGGACCACGGCGGGCGAGGGCGGCAGTTACCCCGAATTCAGGATCTCGGCTGCTCGCGGCGACGGGTTGTCAGAGCTCATCGCCGCGCTGGTCGGGTTCGCTCAGGACTATTTTGGGACCAGCGAAGGTGGCTTGATCAGCCGGACGCGGCAGCGCGGTTTGCTGCAGGAGACCGTCGAATCTCTCCAGCGCAGCATCGACGTGGTCGGGCAGGGCGAAGAGCTGGCGGCGGAGGAACTCCGCCGGGCCGCCTACTCACTCGGTCGTCTGCTCGGCCGGGTGGACGTTGAAGACATTCTGGACGTCATCTTCCGCGAATTCTGCGTCGGGAAGTAGCGGGCGCCCATCTGTTTCACGTGAAACATGGTTTCGATCTGGTTAAGGAACCCTCGTCCTGTTTCACGTGAAACAATTGCCGATCAGACAGCCGCACTGTTTCACGTGAAACAGCTCCGTCCGTCATTGCGAGCGACGCGAAGCAGTCCATATTTGCCTCGGGCTTCGGGCTCAGAGAGCCGGTCCCAACTTCGTTCTTCCGGCTTTCATGACTCCACGATAGAAGTCCCGCCATGATTTCCAGGGCAGACTCATTTGACGTCATCGTCATCGGCGGCGGCCATGCCGGCTGCGAGGCCGCGAGCGTTGCTGCCCGGATGGGCGCAAAGACCGCCCTGGTGACCCATCGTTTCGCGACCATTGGCGCGATGTCGTGCAATCCCGCCATCGGCGGGCTCGGCAAGGGCCATCTGGTCCGCGAAGTCGACGCGCTGGACGGTCTGATGGGCCGCGTGGCCGACGCCGGCGGTATCCAGTTTCGCATGCTCAATCGCCGGAAGGGTCCGGCGGTCCGTGGCCCCCGGGCCCAGGCCGACCGCAAGCTCTACGCCGCGGCGATGCAGGCGGCGATCACCGAGACCGCGAACCTCAGCGTCATCGAAGGCGAGGCGGATGAACTCGTCGTCGTCGACGGCCGCGTGACCGGCATTTGCCTGGGCGATGGCCGCCGGCTGTCGGCGGGGGCGGTTGTCATCACGACCGGCACCTTTCTGCGCGGTCTGATTCATCTCGGGGAGAAGAACTGGCCGGCGGGCCGGGTCGGCGAGGCGCCGGCCATGGGCCTGTCTGCTTCCTTCGAACGGGCAGGGTTTGTGCTCGGCCGGCTCAAGACCGGGACGCCGCCGCGCCTCGACGGCACCACGATCGACTGGTCCGCGGTGGAAATGCAGCCCGGAGACGAGCCACCGGAGCCGTTTTCGGTCATGACTGACCGGATTACGACCCCGCAGATCCAGTGCGGCATCACCCGGACCACGCCGGCGACCCATGAGGTGATCCGGGCCAATGTGCATCGCTCGCCGATGTATTCCGGCCAGATCAAGAGCTCCGGACCGCGCTATTGCCCCTCGATCGAGGACAAGATCGTCCGCTTCGGCGACCGCGACGGCCATCAGATCTTCCTGGAGCCGGAAGGGCTCGACGACACCACGGTCTATCCGAACGGCATCTCGACCTCGCTACCGGAAGAGGTCCAGCTCGCGATCCTCGCCAGCATCCCCGGCCTCGAGCGGGTGAAGATGGTCCGGCCGGGCTATGCGATCGAATACGACCACGTCGACCCGCGCGAGCTCGATCCGACCCTGCAGACCAAGCGTCTGCGCGGGCTTTTCCTGGCCGGCCAGATCAATGGCACCACGGGCTATGAGGAGGCGGCGGGGCAGGGCGTTGTCGCCGGGCTCAATGCCGCTCTCGCCGCCGGAAGTGCCGATCCGATCGTGTTCGACCGCGCCGACGGCTATCTCGGCGTGATGATCGACGATCTCGTGACCCGCGGGATCACCGAGCCGTATCGCATGTTCACCTCGCGCGCCGAATACCGGCTGACGCTGCGGGCCGACAATGCCGACCAGCGCCTGACTGACAAGGGCATTGCGCTCGGATGCGTGGGAACGGCGCGGGCCGAGCGCCATCGGACCAAGATGGCGGCATTGGAGGCGGCCGAGCAACTGGCGAAGTCGCTCGCGATCACGCCGAATGGAGCCGCCAAGCACGGTCTCGCGCTCAATCGCGACGGCCATCGCCGATCGGCCTTCGAATTGCTGGCCTATCCGGAGATCGAGTGGCCCGCGGTCCAGGCGATCTGGCCGGAGCTGTCGGCCATTGACCCTGCGATTGCGGTGCATCTCGAGATCGATGCCAAATATGATGTCTATCTGAAGCGCCAGACCGCCGATGTTGACGCTTTCCGGCGTGACGAGGGTCTGGTTCTGACCGACGTCGATTATGCCGATGTCCCCGGTCTTTCGAACGAGGCGCGCGCCAAGTTGCAGAAGGCGCAGCCGCGGACCGTCGGCCAGGCGGGCCGGATTGACGGCATGACGCCGGCGGCGCTGGGTATTCTGGCGGCCTATCTGCGGCGCGAGGCGCGGCGGAAGGCTGCGAAGGCATCTGCCTGACGTTTCACGTGAAACGGGAGCCGGCCCGGACATCGCGAGGAGCGGAAGCGACGAAGCAATCCATTGCTTCTCAGGCGGGACTATGGATTGCTTTGCTTCGCTCACAATGACGAGCCCGACCGGCATTCCAGAGAATGGCTTCAATTTCGCAATCCGCCGAACTCAACGTCTCCGCCAAGGACAAGGCTGCGGCGCTCGCGCTGACGCCTGTTTCACGTGAAACAGAGGCGCGGCTCGACCGATACATTGCCCTCCTCCTGGCGTGGCAGGCCAAGACCAATCTTGTCGCGCCATCGACGCTGCCTGCCCTCTGGACCCGCCACGTCTCCGATTCGCTGCAGCTTCTGAGCTTGGTGCCGTCGGCGAAGTCGTGGGTCGATCTCGGCAGCGGCGGTGGCTTTCCCGGTGTCGTGCTGGCCTGCGCGCTGGCCGAGACACCCGGCGCGTCGATTCATTTGGTTGAGCGAATCGCCAAGAAGGCGGCATTCTTGCGCGAGGCGATACGGGTGACGGGCTCGCCGGGGACGGTGCATCTGGCTGATATCGGGGATACTGTGGATAGAATCCCGGGGCCCGTCGATTGCGTCACCGCGCGGGCGCTGGCTCCGTTACATCAACTCATCGGCTTTGCGGAGCCGTGGGTCAAAAAGGGCGCCAAGGCGCTGTTTTTGAAGGGTCAAGATGTAGAGGCCGAATTGACCGAGGCCACTAAATATTGGATTATTGAGCCAAAGCTACACGCCAGCCGCACCGGCGGACAGGGCTGGATCGTCGAACTCGGGTCAATCGAGCGGCGCTAGGGGACTCCGCGAGAGCAAATGGTATTTTGGTATGACTGTGATGGACGAGGTTTATCAAGAGGATAAGGCGTCCCAGCCGCCTGGCCATCCGCGCATCCTGTCGCTCGCCAACCAGAAGGGCGGGGTCGGCAAGACCACCACAGCGATCAATCTTGGGACTGCACTCGCTGCGATTGGTGAACGCGTCCTGATCGTCGATCTCGATCCGCAGGGCAACGCCTCGACCGGCCTCGGCATCGATCGCCGCAACCGCAGCTGCTCGACCTATGATGTGCTGATCGGCGAGGCGCCGCTGCGCGATGCCGTGGTCGCGACCGCGGTGCCGCGGCTGCATATCGCCGCTTCCACCATGGATCTCTCCGGCCTCGAGCTCGAGCTCGGCACCACGCCGGGCCGCGCGTTCCGGCTGCGCGATGCGATCGCAGGATTGAACAACAATGTCTCGCCGGAAGCCGACTACACCTATGTGCTGATCGACTGCCCGCCCTCGCTCAATTTGCTCACGGTGAATGCGATGGCGGCGTCGGACGCAATCCTGGTGCCGCTGCAATGCGAGTTCTTCGCGCTCGAAGGTCTGTCGCAATTGCTGCAGACCGTGGAGCAGGTGCGCTCGACGCTCAATCCGAGCCTGTCGATCCACGGCATCGTGCTGACCATGTTCGACTCGCGCAACAACCTCTCCAACCAGGTCGTTGCCGACGTGCGCCAGTTCATGGGCGACAAGGTCTACGACACCATGATTCCGCGCAACGTGCGCATCTCCGAGGCGCCGTCCTACGGCAAGCCGGTCCTGGTCTACGACCTCAAATGCGCCGGCAGCGATGCGTATCTCAAGCTCGCCACCGAAGTGATCCAGCGCGAGCGCGAGCTGCGCACGCATTGACGATGCGTAGGATGGGTAGAGCGAAGCGAAACCCATCACTCTCATTGCGAGCCGCGATGGGTTTCGCTTCGCTCTACCCATCCTACGTTTCTTTTGAAATTCAAGTCTGGAGTACTGCGTGTGAATCCAAGGGAGCTCGCAACAATGGCCGATGAAGCGCGTTCGCGACTGGGGCGCGGGCTGGCAAGCCTGATCGGAGATGTCGGCGGCGAGGCGGCCGCGCATGTCGAGCGGCCGCGCAACCAGCGCAAGGTGCCGATCGAATTCCTCAAGGCCAACCCGCGCAACCCGCGGCGCAGCTTCGCCGACACCGAGCTCGGCGAGCTTGCCGATTCGATCAGGCAGCGCGGCGTGATCCAGCCGATCGTGGTGCGCGCGATCAAGGGCGCGCAGGACCGCTACGAGATCATCGCCGGCGAGCGCCGCTGGCGCGCCTCGCAGCTCGCCGGTCTGCACGAGGTGCCGATCGTGCCGGTCGAGGTCTCTGATTCCGACGCGCTCGAGATCATGATCATCGAGAACGTCCAGCGCGAAGACCTCAATGCGATGGAAGAGGCGCAGGGCTATCACGCGCTCGCCGACGAGTTCAAACGCAGCCAGGAAGACATTGCCAAGATCGTCGGCAAGAGCCGCAGCCATGTCGCCAACATGATGCGGCTGACCAAGCTGCCCGCCGAGGTGCAAGCGCTGATCTCGAAAGGCGATCTCTCCGCCGGCCACGCCCGCGCGCTGATCGGCGTGCCGGATCCGCTCACCGCAGCGAAGCGCATCGTCGCCGAAGGCCTCAACGTCCGCCAGGCCGAGGCGCTGGCGCATGAGGAGGGCGTGCCGGAGCGCAAGCCGCAGAAGGCGCGCAGTGGCAGCGCGGCCAAGGTCGACAAAGATGCCGACACGCTGGCGCTGGAGAAGCGTGTCAGCGATGCGCTCGGCCTTGCCGTCACCGTCAGCCATCGCGATCCCGGCGGCACCGTCCAGATCAGCTACCGCAACCTCGAGCAGCTCGACGAGGTGGTGCGGCGGCTGGAGGGCGGTTAGCGGTTTCGTCATTCCGGGGCGCGCGTTAGCGCGAACCCGGAATCTCTCTCGATCACCGCTGGATTCCGGGTTCATGCTTCGCATGCCCCGGAATGACTCGATCAAATCACCCCCGCCGCTTCGCATTCGCCGCGATCGAGAGCAGCGCGCGCTGTGCGATCACGGCGGCGAGCGAGGCCTGCTTGCGCATGTCGAGCGCCGCGGTCGCGAGCTGATCGATCACGCTCACCAGCCGCGGCGGCGTGAAATTGCGCAGCGCGATTTCGACCGCAGGTTTGCGCGAGAAATGCAGCCGCGGAAATCCGCCGTCGAGCACGGCTGACGCCGGCGTGCCGTCCGCGATCGCCAGCGCCGATTTGTGCAGCCATGCCGCCTGGCGCTGCGCGGCCGAGATGATCACGCCGGGATAGGTGCCGGCGACCATTGCTTTCGTGAACTCGCTCTCGACCAGCGCGGCGTTGCCGGCGAAGGCGCCGTCGACGATCGGATCGAGCTTCAGCTCGGAGGCGTCGGACACCACGGTCATGACGTCCTCGAGCGTGATCTCGCCCTTGCCGTGCGCGAACAGCGCAAGCTTGCGCAGTTCGTTGCGCGAGGCCATGCGGTCGCCGCCGAGCAGCGACATCAGAACCGCGCGCGCATCCTGCGCGAGCCGCAGATTCGATACCCGCAGCTCGTCCTCGATCAGCTTGGTCAGGTCGCGCTCGGTGTCGGGATAGCAGCCGATCGCCACTGCATTCTTGGCGCGCTCGCAGATCTTGCGCAGCGGCGATTCCGGCCTGAGCTCGCCGGCCTCGATCACGATGCGGCAATCCCTGAGCGCGGTGGTCTCGGTCAGTGTCTCGACGCCGCTGGAAAAGTTGCGCGAGCCGGCGCGGACGCGGATGGCGCGGCGGCCGCCGAACAGCGGCATCGTCATGGCCTCGTCGACCAGCCGCGACGGTTCGGCGGCGAGCTCGTCGCCATCGAGCCGCACCAGCGAGAATGGATCATTGGGATCGTCGACCGCGGAGGCCATCAGCGCGTCGGCACGCTCGCGCACCAGGCCGAGGTCCGGGCCGTACAGCAGGATGATCGGACGGCCGGCGTCAGGCCGGGCGAGGAAGCTGTCGATCTCTTTTCCGCGAAGCGCGACCAATGCGGCGATCAGGTTCCGGTGGAGAAGAAGGAGGCGAGGCGGGTCTGGATGTTGTCGGCGATCTCCTGCGCGGCGCGGTCCTCGGCGTCGCGGAAGGCGCGGGCGCGGGCGAAGCGCTGGTAGGAGCCGGGCATGTCGTAGGACACGCGCGAGAACGTGGTGCCGGTCATCACCGACTTGTTCGACGCGATCTCGACCAGGTTGAACTGGGCGTCGATGCCGTAATTCTCGCTGGTCGGCAGCGCCGTGGCCTGGTCGATCATCAACGAGGAGCGGCTGGTGGTGAACCGCAGCACCAGCCGATGCGTCGGCGGTGCGCCGGTGGCGGTGCCGTAGAGCTTGAAGGCGAGGGCGTTGCGGACCTCGACGCCGACCCGGGCCTCGCGCGAGGCGTTCGGCTTGTCGACCGGCGGAACCTCGACGCCCATCAGCTTCTCGCGCAGGGCGGACGACTGGCCGTCGAGGGTGCGCTCGGCATACATCGGCTGGAAGCATCCGGCCGTCAGCGCGGCCAAGGCAGCCACGGCCACGAGCCGGGCGGCGATCCTGATCCTAGCCGACAACATTGACGATCCTCATGGGCACCACGATCACCTTGCGGACGGCTTTGCCACCCAAGGCGGCTTTTACCGCATCGAGCGCCAAAACGGCAGCCTCTATATCCGCATTTTGCGCCGCCCGTGGCACGGTAACATCACCTCGTTTTTTACCGTTGACCTGGACGACCAGGGTCACGCTGTCTTCGACCAGCAAATCGCGCTCGATTTGTGGCCAATCGGCCTCGGAAACCAGCCCGGTCTGGCCCAGAACCACCCAGCACTCCTCAGCCAGATGCGGCATCATCGGCGAGAACAGCTGCACCAGGATGGTCGCGGCCTCCTTGACCGCCCAAGAAACATCTGGAGCGGGGTCCGGCGCCGGCTTGTCGCCTTTCGCCAGCACCTCGGACAGCGCATTGGCGAACTCGCGGATATGGGCGAGACACACGTTGAAATGCAGCCGCTCGATCCCGGACGACACCTTGTCGAGCGCGCCATGGGCCGCCTTGCGCAGCGCCAATGCGTCGGGCCCGAACGTCGCCGGCCGGGCCGCCGGGGCGGCCTTGGCGATCTCGGCCGATTCGTTCACCAGCCGCCACAGCCGCTGCACGAAGCGCGAGGCGCCCTGCACGCGCTCGTCGCTCCAGATCACGTCGCGGTCCGGCGGCGAGTCCGACAGCATGAACCAGCGCGCGACATCGGCGCCGTAGCTCGCGATGATGTCGTCGGGGTCGACGGTGTTCTTCTTCGACTTCGACATCTTCTCGATCGGGCCGATCGCGACGTCCTCGCCGGTCGCCATCAGCACCGCGCGGCGGCCGTTGCCGCCGACCTCGATCTTCACCTCGGCCGGCGTGACCCAGCTGCCGTCGGCCTTCTGGTAGGTCTCGTGCACCACCATGCCCTGGGTGAACATGCCGGCGAACGGCTCGCTCATGTCGATGTGGCCGGTGGCCTTCATCGCGCGGGTGAAGAAGCGGCTGTAGAGCAGATGCAGGATCGCGTGCTCGACGCCGCCGATATACTGGTCGACCGGCATCATCCGGTTGGCGACCGCGGGCGTGGTCGGCGCGGTCTCGTTCCACGGGTCGGTAAAGCGCGCGAAGTACCACGACGAGTCCACGAAGGTGTCCATCGTGTCGGTCTCGCGCACGGCCTTGCCGCCGCACTTGGGGCAAGTCACATGCTTCCAGGTCGGATGATGGTCGAGCGCGTTGCCCGGCTTGTCGAAGCTGACATCCTCCGGCAGCGTCACCGGCAGCTGGTCGTCGGGCACCGGCACCACGTCGCAGGTCGGACAATGGATCACCGGGATCGGGCAGCCCCAGTAGCGCTGGCGCGAAATGCCCCAGTCGCGCAGGCGGAAATTCACCTGCCGCTCGCCGACCGGCGCCAACCTTCCTTCCCCTGGCAAGGCGCGCACTTCGTTTTCCAGCCGCTTGGCTACCTCTTCCTTGGCCGCTTCGATGGTCATGCCGTCGAGGAAGCGCGAATTGATCATGCGGCCGTCGCCGTCATAGGCGACGTCTGATATGACGAACGTCTTCGGGTCCTGGCCCTCGGGGCAGACCACCGGCACGTTGCCGAGATCGTACTTGTTGACGAAGTCAAGGTCGCGCTGGTCGTGCGCCGGGCAGCCGAAGATCGCGCCGGTGCCGTATTCCATCAGCACGAAGTTCGCGACATAGACCGGCAGCTTCCAGTTCGGATCGAACGGATGCACCGCCTTGATGCCGGTGTCGAAACCCTGCTTCTCGGCGGTGTCGATGATCGACTGCGCGGTGCCGATCTTCTTGATGTCGGCGATGAACTCCGCGAGCTTCGGGTTCTTCGCGGCAGCCGCCTGCGCCAGCGGGTGATCCGCCGAGATCGCCATGAACTTGGCGCCGAACAGCGTGTCCGGCCGCGTCGTGAAGATCTTCAGCTCGCTTTCGCCGGCCGGCGTCGTCGCCGCATCCAGCGCGAAGCGGATCAGCAAGCCCTCGGAGCGGCCGATCCAGTTGCGCTGCATCAGGCGCACCTTGTCGGGCCAGCGGTCGAGACCATCCAGCGCCGCCAAGAGCTCCTGCGAGTACTTCGTGATCTTGAAGACCCACTGACTCATCTCGCGCTGCTCGACGACGGCGCCCGAGCGCCAGCCGCGGCCGTCGATCACCTGCTCGTTGGCGAGCACGGTCATGTCGACCGGATCCCAGTTCAGCTTGCGCTTCTCGCGCTCGGCGAGGCCGGCGTGCAGCATGTCCAAAAACATCTTCTGCTGATGCTTGTAGTAGCTGGGGTCGCAGGTCGCGAATTCGCGCGACCAGTCGAGCGACAGCCCGATCGACCGCAGCTGCTTCTTCATCGCGGCGATGTTGTCGTAGGTCCAGGCCTTCGGCGCCACCTTGCGCTCGATCGCGGCATTCTCCGCCGGCAGGCCGAACGCGTCCCAGCCCATCGGGTGCAGCACGTTGTAGCCCCTGGCGCGCATGAAGCGGGCCAGCACGTCGCCGAGCGTGTAGTTGCGGACATGGCCGATATGGATGCGCCCCGACGGATAGGGGAACATCTCGAGCACATAGTATTTCGGCCGCGGATCGTCGTTCTTGGAGGCGAAGATCGCCTTTTCGTCCCACAGGCGCTGCCAGCGGGGCTCGGATTCACGGGCGTTATAGCGTTCGGCGGTCATGAAATCGCAAGGATTTTGGGTGGCTTTGGGTGATTTTCGGGTCCCATCCGGGGACGGCGGACTAGGCCACAAAAGCGCCTGCGCGGTCAACGGCTTGGGGCCTCCAAACGCCCCATCCCGTCGCGCAGCCGCCCTGCCTCTGTCGCAGGGGCGCCGTCTGCAGCCTCCTCGACGTCCTGACGAAAATATGCGGCGTCGCCGATCATCATGGTTCCGCGCTCATGGCGCGGCTCGGCCACGCATGATCTCAGCTCGCCAGCGCCATCCCGGCTTCGTCCAGCGTCTGCAGGAAGCCGTGCTCGATCACGGCGTTGCGGCCGCGGCGCTTGGCGGCGTAGAGGGCGGCGTCGGCGGCTTCGATCAGGTCGCCGGGGCGCTGGGTCTCGTTCGGCTTGGTCGTGGCAACGCCGACGCTGACGGTGACGACACAATGGCTCGAGGACGTGTGCGGCACGGCAAGGCCGAGCACGGCGGTGCGCACGGTCTCGCCGATCGCGAGCGCATGCGCGGCGTCGGTGTTCGGTAGCAAGAGACAGAATTCCTCGCCGCCATAGCGGCCGGCGAAGCCCATGGTGTCGGCGGCGATCCCGGACAGCACCTCGCCGATCCGGGTCAGGCAGGCATCGCCCTCGGGATGGCCATAGGTGTCGTTGTAGAGCTTGAAGTGATCGACATCGATCATCATCAGGGACAGCTCGCATTCATATTGCTGCGCCCGCATCCATTCGAAGTCGAGCCGGCTCTGGAAGCCGCGGCGGTTGGCAAGGCCCGACAGCGCGTCGATCGAGGCCATCACGGTGAGGCGATCGTTGGAGGCGACGAGCTCGCGCTCGCGCTGGCTGAGCTGCGCCGCCATCGCGTTGAAGGCGCGCGCCAGCGGCACGAATTCCGACGGCAGCTTGTGCTTGGCGACGCGTGCCGACCAGTCGCCTTCGCCGAACCGCCGCGCCATACCGGTCATCAGCTCGATCGGATGGATGACGAGCCGCTCGGCGCCGACCAGGGCACCCAACAAGACGAAAAGGCAGACGAAGCCGAGCTGCAGATAGGCGGTGCGGATCTCGCGGTTGATCGCCGCGGTCACCTTGGCCTCATCCATGCTCACGATCAGCCGCGACTGCGTTCCGGCGATGCGCGCGAAGCTCAGCGTGCGCTGCGCGCCGTCGGACGCCGTGAACGACACCGAGCCGGATGGTTCGTCATAGCTCAGCGCCTTCTCGGCGATCGCGGCCATCAAGGGGATGGTGTCGAGCGAGCGGCCGATCAGGCTCGCATGATCCGCGGGCGCGGCGATCACGACGCCGGTGCTGTCGACGAGAACGGCCGACATGCCGGGCTGGCCGCCGAGATTGGCCATGATCTGCGACAGCCAATCGATGTTGATGCCGGCGACGACGACGGCATCCTGCTCCGGATTGATCGCGGCCACCGGATAGGCGGCCATCATCATCGGGCGGCCGTTGGTCCTGCCGCGCAGATAGTCGCTGAACACGAAGCCGCGGTTGTCCTGCGCCTTCTTGAAATATTCGCGGTCGCCGACATTGAGGCCGACCTGGACGTTGAGGGTCGAGCACTGCACCAGCCCGTCCCTGGAGACGAACATGATGCTGCGGATCCAGGGCAGCACCGTCGGCAGGCTGGCGCGCAGCACCTCGCAGCTCTGCGCGATGCCGCCGGAAGCGCGGATATAGGCGGCGGATTTCAGCATGGTCTCGACCGAGGAGACCACCTCGCGCTGGGTCTCGGCGGCATGCGCGGTGAGGCTGGCATAGCCGGCCGCGGCCTGCGCAATCTGCTTGCTGCGGGAGTCTTCCAGCGTGCGGACGCGGTCGAGCATCAGGGGCGCGACCAGCATCAGCGCAAGCAAGGCCAGCCGGGCACGAATTCCCAGAACCTTCTTGAGCCTGACCCGGTTGCGGTTGAAAGTGACGCCCGACATTCTATTCCCTTGCCCGTGCGCAAGGTAGAATGCAGGGCTTCAAAAAGCCTTTCCCGAATTTGGTAAAATTCGAGCCAACCCCCCGCACCTGTCAGAGAACGGCACAAGCATGACGCAAAGCCCGACCACGCCGTTACCGCCCGGTTCACCACATGACCCTGCCTCCGGCCTCGCCGCCGTCGAACGCGAGATCGCCCATGCCTGCAAGGAAGCGCGGCGCGACCGTGCGTCGGTGACCTTGATCGCGGTGTCGAAGACGTTCGCGGCTGACGCAATTTTGCCGATTATCGGCGCGGGACAGCGCGTATTTGGCGAAAACCGCGTGCAGGAGGCCAAGGGCAAGTGGCCGGCGCTAATCCAGGCTCACCCGGGATTGCAGCTGCATCTGATCGGGCCGTTGCAGTCGAACAAGGCCAAGGAGGCGGTCGCGCTGTTCGATGCGATCCATTCGGTCGACCGCACCAGCATTTGCGAAGCGTTAGCCAAGGAAATCAAAAATCAAGGGAAGCACCCGGAACTGTTCGTCCAGATCAATACCGGCGAGGAGCCGCAGAAGGCCGGCGTCGCGCCGCAGGACGCGGATACCTTCATCGCGGCCTGCCGTGACACCTACGGCCTGTCGATCTCGGGACTGATGTGCATCCCGCCAGTCGACCAGGCGCCGGCGCCGCACTTCGCGCTCTGCGCCAAGATCGCCGCGCGCAACGGCCTGAAGAATCTCTCGATGGGCATGAGCGCGGATTTCGCCGTGGCGATCCAGATGGGCGCCACCCATGTGCGCGTGGGCTCGGCGATTTTTGGGACGCGGACGGCGCCGCATAACTGAAGCCGCACAACTAATGTCGTCCCTGCGAAAGCAGGGACCCATACGCCGCGGCCATCGTAAGGGGCGCGCGGCGAGACGTTCGTCCTGAAACTGACTTCGGTGGTTATGGGTCCCTGCTTTCGCAGGGACGACATCGTGTATGTAGCGATCGCAACGCCTACGCGAACTTCACCGACACTTTTCCGATCGCGCCGAAATCGGCCGCGAATTCATCGCCCGCGGCGATCGGCAGCGGGGGATGGCAGGTGCCGGTGGTGACGACTTCCCCTGCCCGCAAGGTCAGCCCGAGCGCGCGCAGCTCGTTGGCGCACCAGGCGAGCGCTGTGCGGGGATCGCCGAGCACGTTCTTGCCGTGGCCGATATAGCGCTCGCCGCGCAGTGTGATGACCGGGCGGTCCTCGACCAGATCGATCGCGCGCCAGTCCGCTGTCGTTGCGGGTCCGAGCACGAACAGATGCGCGCAGGCATTGTCGGCGATCAGCTGCGCTTCGCCGGCGGCGACGAAATCGGCGAAACGCGAATCCGGAATCTCGATCGCCGGATGCAGCGTGCCGACGGCCTCCAGCACCTCCTGCACGCTGTAGGGCGTCGTGCGCGGCGCGAGGTCGCGCGCCATGCGGAAGGCGTATTCCGGCTCGCCGACGCGCATCTCGTTGCCCTGCATCGACGCGGTGCCGCCATCCGGTATCAACGTCTCGGCGAGGATGCGCCCCGCGAGCGGTCCCGCGACATTGATGTGCTTCTGGCCGGCCGCGCTGGTCGCGGCGATCTTCCAGCCGAACAGTTTTTCGCGCGACGTTTTCTCAAGCGCAGCCTGCACCGCGTAGCCCTCGGCGCGATCGCGCGGCCGAATTGCGCCATCGAGTGCTGTGAGCTTGGTGCCGGCGAGCCAGTGATCGTGCAGGACCTTCGAGGCGGCGGCGATCTGGTTGTTGTCGAGCATGCTTTTTCACTCCCGCGG
Source organism: Bradyrhizobium sp. UFLA01-814 (assembly GCF_046718885.1). Taxonomy (NCBI): domain Bacteria; kingdom Pseudomonadati; phylum Pseudomonadota; class Alphaproteobacteria; order Hyphomicrobiales; family Nitrobacteraceae; genus Bradyrhizobium; species Bradyrhizobium sp. UFLA01-814. The sequence continues at coordinate 16,336 of NZ_JAQOSR010000090.1, forward strand.
GAATTATTTTCTGTTGTGTGCAATCTCAGCACAAACGCGTCGCGCCTGTCGCGTGGGAAAACCGATGCTGAGCTATTCCACCACCCTACCCAATAACGATCCGGGTCTGCGGCGACATCCGCCGCAACAGCCGCAGCATCGACGCTTTCGTCATCGAGACGCAGCCTGCGGTCGGCGCGAAATTCGGCCGCGCCAGATGCAGGAACACGGCGCTGCCGCGGCCGGCGATGCGCGGCGCGGCGTTGTGATCGATCTCGATAATGAAATCGTAGAGATGGTCCTCGCGAGTCAGGCGGTCGCCGCCCTGCTCGCGATCGAGCCGGATCGGCTGGTTGTAGTGACGGTCGGCGGGGTCCTCGCACCAGGCATCCTCGCGACGGATCGGCCGGGTCGGCAGGAAAGTCGTCGGACGCTGATGCCGGTCGGCGCGCCACCAGAGCTGGCGCGGATGGAAGACGCCGCGCGGCGTGCCGCCGTCGCCCTCGCGCTTGTTGGCGAGGATTCCGCCGCGCCCGAGCGCCACCGGCACGGTCCAGCCATCGGCGGTCAGCCAGCCCCGGCGCGGGTCGCCGGCGGCTGCTCGGACCTCGATGATGGAGAGCGGCCGATCACGTTTAACTGTCATATAAGTGATTGAAATAGCTGATCTTCCCTTAAGAATCGTTCCAAACTGAGCTTGCCTTGGAGGTTCAGAACATTCTATCTCCCGGCATTACAGGACATTCACGTCCTGCCCCGCCGGATTTGAGGTAGACTGCGTTGCCTTGTGAATCGGTAACAATCGCCTACCTGAGAACATATCTAGCCGATGTTACGGCCATAGGCGCCCTCCGCTTCTGACCGCCCCGCCCCCGAAGGATTGTACCTATGGCCAATGCCCGCAAGATCTTGATCGTGGATGACGATACCGATCTGCGCGATACGCTGGTCGAGCAGCTGTCGCTGCACGAGGAATTCGAAGCCTCCGCAGTCGACACCGGCGCCAAGGGCGCCACTGCCGCCAAAGCCAATTCCCCCGATCTGGTCCTGATGGACGTCGGCCTGCCCGACACCGACGGCCGCGAAGTGGTCCGCTCGCTCCGCAAGGGCGGCTTCAAGGCACCGATCATCATGCTGACCGGCCACGACACCGATTCCGATACGATTCTGGGGCTCGAATCCGGCGCCAACGACTATGTAGCGAAGCCATTTCGTTTCGCGGTGCTGCTGGCCCGGATCCGGGCGCAGCTCCGCCAGCACGAGGCCAGCGAGGACGCGGTGTTCTCGGTCGGCCCCTACTCGTTCCGGCCCGGCTCGAAGATGCTGACCGGCGCCAATGCCAGGAAGGTGCGGCTGACCGAGAAGGAAACCGCGATCCTCCGCTTCCTCTACCGCGCCGGCCAGATGCCGGTGTCGCGCGAGACCCTGCTCCAGGAAGTCTGGGGCTACAATTCCGGTGTCACCACCCACACGCTGGAAACCCACATCTACCGCCTCCGCCAGAAGATCGAGAAGGACGCCGCCAACCCGGAAATCCTGGTGACGGAAGCCGGTGGCTACAAGCTGGTGCCGTGATACGCTTTGCGCTCAACGATTCGTGAAATCGAGGCGCGCCGCGGTTACCGGACCTGAATGTCGATCGATGATGACGTAGCCCTGCTCGAGCGGGTCCCGACGATGCGTCTGTTGGGCGAGAGCTCCTTGCGCATGCTGGCGATCGGCTCCGAGCAACGTGATTTCAACGCAGGCGACGTGCTGTTCAAGGCCGGCGACGCTGCGGACGCCGGCTATGTCGTGCAGCGCGGCACCTTCCGCGTCGAGGAAGGTGGCGCCGAGATCATTGCCGGTCCCGGCGCGCTGATCGGCGAGCTCGCATTGATCGTCGCGATGAAGCGGCCGTCGACCGCCACCGCGCTGGAGCGCGGCTCGGTGATCCGCGTCGCGCGCAGCCTGTTCCAGCGCGTGCTGGAAAGCGATCCCGCCGCGGCCCTTCGGCTGCGCGACGAACTCGCATTGCGTACCAGCCAGCTCGCAAGCGATATCCTGATGGCAGGCGGGAAGTTGAGTACGTGAACTTTCGGCGCGTCATTCCGCAAGGTCATTGAACCGTCACCCTGAGGTGCGAGCCTTGCGGCGCAATTGCGCCGCTGGGCGAGCCTCGAAGGGTCGACGGCCACCAGCCGGGCCGTGCACCCTTCGAGACGCGCGTTCCGCGCTCCTCAGGATGACGGATCGGGGGTCGGCGGCGCCCCTAAACCTCCATCACCGCCGTCACCGGCACGTGGTCCGACGGGCGCTCCCAGCCGCGGGCGTCGCGGGCGATCCTGAAATCGCTGACCTGATCCTTCAGCGCGCGCGAGACCCAGATATGATCGAGCCGGCGGCCGCGATCGCCGACGGTCCAGTCCGCCGCGCGGTAGCTCCACCAGGTGTAGACCTTCTCCGACATCGGGATCCGCTCGCGCGCGATGTCGAACCATTCGCCATGCGCCTGCGCGGCGAGCAGCTTCTCGGTCTCGACCGGCGTGTGCGAGACCACCTTGAGCAGCTGCTTGTGCGACCAGACGTCGTTCTCATGCGGCGCGACGTTGAGGTCGCCGACCAGGATGTGGCGGTCGTCGCCGCGCGGATGCAACGGCTCGCAGGCCTTCATCTCGTCGAGGAATTGCAGCTTGTGCTCGAATTTCGGATTGAGCGCGGGATCGGGAATGTCGCCGCCGGCCGGGACGTAGAAATTATGCAGCACCAGCGGCTTTGACAGCTGCGCCTTCTCGCCGAAGGACACCGAGATGTGTCGTGAATCGATCTTGTCGCAGAACGTCCTGATGTCGGTCGTCTCGAACGGCAGGCGCGAGACGATGGCGACGCCGTGATAGCCCTTCTGTCCGTTCAGCGCGACGTGCTCATAGCCGAGCCGCTTGAAGCGCTTGAGCGGAAATGCATCGTCGATGCATTTGGTCTCCTGCAGGCACAGCACATCCGGCCGCGCGCTCTTGATGAACTTGGCGACGGTGTCGATGCGCAGGCGCACCGAATTGATGTTCCAGGTGGTGACGGAGAACCGCATGAGAGGTGCGTCTTAGCACGGTTCTCAGTGCGGGTTGGCGCTTTGTCCACAAGCAAGCGCTTGTAGGATGGGTAGAGCGAAGCGAAACCCATCATTGACGCAGCTCGCCGTGACCGCGATGGGTTTCGCTGCGCTCTACCCATCCTACAGCGTCACGGCTAGCCCGGCGAGGTGCCGGGATAGGTCGTGAAGTCGATCTTGAACAGCGCCGGATCGGGCTTCTGCGTCGCGTCGAGATTGTAGACCGCAACGGTCGTGTCGTAGCCCTGCGGGTCGGTGACGGTCCACTGCTTGAGCTTGCCGTCCTTGGCGCCGATCATCAGCAGGAAGCGGCTGGTGCCGACCAGCGCCTGCTTCTCCTCGATCGTGATGCTGACGAACACGTCATCGGCGGTGACGCTGATGACGTTGGTGTCCTTCATCAGGTCGATGCGGTCCGACAGCAGATAGCGCAGCGGGGTCTGCGACAGCGGATAGACGTCCTGGGTGGCGAGCCTGCGGTCGCGCACCGCGACCGAGGAGCCGTCCGCGATCACCTCGATCGGGCTCGGATCGTCATATTCGAAGCGCAGCTTGCCGGGTTTCTGGATGTAGAAATCGCCCTTGGTCTTGGTGCCGTCGGGGCCGACCTGGACGAAATTTCCGACCAGCGTTTGCAGCGACGAGAGGTAGGCCGAGACCTTGGCGGCCTGCGCCTTCTGGTTGGCGTCGAAGGTCTGGAAGATGTTGGCGGGCACATTGCGGCGCGGATCGGGAATCACCGGGTTCGGCGGTGCCTGGGTGGCGCCCGTCGTCGTCGGGCCCTTGTCCGCATTGGTCTGCGCGCCGGCGTCCTTCTTTGGCGCAGCCTTGGCTCCAGCGCTGGGTGCGGGCTTCGGCGGCGGCGCATTCTGCGCAGTCGCAGCGCCGGCGATCGCGGCGGTGACGAGAAGAGCCAGCGCGGTGCGCGTGCCGCGGTCAATGAGGTGTTTTGCCATCAGATATGTCAGGTCTCTGTTCGACGCTCGTCCCGCTGCGCCGGATTTTATCCCGCCTCTTCCGAGGGAGATATGGTTTTTCCGTGATGATCGCCCCGATCAGAACTGGCCTTCTTCCTCCCCGACCAGGATTTCGCGCTTTCCGGCGTGATTCGCCGGACCGACGATGCCCTCAAGTTCCATCCGCTCCATCAGCGAGGCGGCGCGGTTATAGCCGATCTGCAGCCGGCGCTGGATGTAGGAGGTCGACGCCTTGCGGTCGCGCTTGACGATTGCAACCGCCTGCGTGAACAGATCGCCGCCGCCGTCGCCGCCCATGCCGGTGGCATCGAACACGGCGCCGTCCTCGTCGGTCGGCTCTTCGGCGGTGACGGCTTCGAGATATTCCGGTGCGCCTTGCGTCTTGAGGTGACGCACCACCTTCTCGACTTCCTCGTCGGAGGCGAACGGGCCGTGCACGCGGCTGATGCGGCCGCCGCCCGCCATGTAGAGCATGTCGCCCTGGCCGAGCAGCTGCTCGGCGCCCATCTCGCCAAGGATGGTGCGGCTGTCGATCTTCGACGTCACCTGGAAGGCGATGCGGGTCGGGAAGTTCGCCTTGATCGTGCCGGTGATGACGTCGACCGACGGACGCTGCGTCGCGAGGATGACATGCAGGCCGGCGGCGCGCGCCATCTGCGCGAGGCGCTGCACCGCGCCCTCGATGTCCTTGCCGGCGACCATCATCAGGTCGGCCATCTCGTCGACGATGATGACGATGTAGGGCAGCGGCTCGAGGTCGAGCTTCTCTTCCTCGTAGATCGCCTTGCCGGTCTCCTTGTCGAAGCCGGTGTGGACGGTGCGCGTCAGCTCTTCGCCCTTGGCCTTGGCTTCGACGAGGCGCGCATTGTAGCCGTCGATGTTGCGAACGCCGAGCTTGGCCATCCGCTTGTAGCGCTCCTCCATCTCGCGCACGGCCCATTTCAGCGCCACCACCGCCTTCTTCGGATCGGTGACGACGGGCGTCAGCAAGTGCGGGATACCGTCATAGACGGAGAGTTCGAGCATCTTCGGATCCACCATGATCAGGCGGCACTGATCCGGCCGCAGCCGGTACACCAGGCTCAGGATCATGGTGTTGATCGCGACCGATTTGCCGGAGCCGGTGGTGCCGGCGATCAGCATATGCGGCGTGCGCGCCAGATCGATGATGACGGGATCGCCGCCGATCGTCTTGCCGAGGCACAGCGGCAGCTTCGCAACCGAATCGATGCTTTCCTTGGCGACCAGAAGCTCGCGCAGATAGACCTTCTCGCGATGCGCGTTCGGCAGCTCGATGCCGATCGCGTTGCGGCCGGCAACCACGGCGACGCGGGCCGACAGCGCGCTCATCGAGCGCGCGATGTCGTCGGACAACCCGATCACGCGCGACGACTTGATGCCGGGCGCCGGCTCGAGCTCGTACAGTGTGACCACCGGGCCGGGATTGGCCTTGACGATCTCGCCGCGCACGCCGAAGTCCTGCAGCACGCCTTCGAGCGCGCGCGAATTGGTTTCGAGCTCGGCCTTGCTCAGCGGCTGGCGATCGCTGGCTTTCGGCGCACTGAGCACGGAGACCGAGGGCAGCTCGAACTTGTCGGAATTCTTCTTCTTCGGCTTCGGCTCGGCCTTCTTGCGCGGGGCGCGGGCGGCGGGAGCTTCGTCCTCCTCGTCCTCCTCTTCCTCATCGTCGTCGAAAGCTTCAGCTTCGTCCTCATCATGGTCTTCATGCGCGGGCGCGATCGAGGGCGCCGAGCGGCCGCCGCCGATATTCGGCTCCTGGCGCTCGAACGCAGCGCTGCGGCCCTGGGCTCCGCTTGAGACCAGCGATCTGTAGGCGGTGGTCAGCAGCCAGCCGAGCCGCGCTTTCGCGCTCATCAGCGCATGGAACAGCCAGCCCAGCGAAACCGAGCTGCGGTCGTTGTCTTCTTCCTCGACGAACGGCTCGTCATCGTCAGATATCGGCGTCAGCTCGTCGTCCTGCTCCTTGGCGCCCCAGCCGCAGGCGAACAGGAAGCTTGCCGTCATTGCGACGACCAGGATCGAGCCGAGCACGACGCGATAGATGAAGCCGGGCGGGCCGAACACGACGGCCGGCGCACGCAGCAGCGCGTCGCCGACCACGCCGCCGAGCCCGGTCGGCAGCGGCCATGCGGTGTTGTGCGGCCAGCAGCTGGCGAAGCCCGCCGCGATCACCGTGCACAGGATCCAGCAGCCGAGCCGCAGCGCCTCGCGGTCGAACGGGCGATGCGTCAGCATCCGCCAGCCCCACACCGCGACCGGCAGCACCAGCATGATGGCGCCGAGGCCGAGGATCTGCATCAACAGGTCGGCGCCGATCGCGCCGGGATAGCCGAGCACGTTGCGGATCGCGCGCGAGGTGGCGTGGCTCAGCGACGGATCCTGCACCGACCAGGTCATCAGCGCCGCCGTGATGGCGCCGGACAGCGCGATCAGGCCGAGCCCGGTGAGTTCGCGCAGCCGTCGCGCCAGCGCCTCGCGGAGCGAGAGCGGCAGATGGCCGACCAGGGGGATGACACGTTCGATCGCTGGCATACTCAATCTTCGCGCTTCGCGATTAACCCAGGGTTTCGACCAGGCGATGCATCGCCTCGGCCGTCGATTCACTGTCGGAGACGAGCGCAAGGCGGATATAGCCCGCGCCCGGATTGGAACCGTCGTTCTGCTGGCGCGCCAGATAGCTGCCGGGAATCACGCGCACGCCGGCGTCGCGATAGAGCCTGACCGCCGCCGCCTCGTCGCCGCCGCGCCCGGAGACGTCGAGCCAGACGCAGAAGCCGCCGGCGGGACGCTTGTAGCCGTAGCGGTTGCCGAGGATCTGGTCGGCGAAATCGAACTTGATGCGATAGAGCCTGCGGTTCTCCTCGACATGCGCCTCGTCGCTATAGGCGGCGACCGCGACATGCTGCAGCGGCACCGGCACCTGCGGCGCGGCGACATTGCGCAGCTCGTGGAATGCGGCCAGAAACTTCCTGTCGCCCGCGGCGAAGCCGACGCGCATGCCCGGCAGGTTCGAGCGCTTCGACAGCGACTGGAACGCCACCACATTGCTGAAGTCGGGACCGGCGCATTCGAGAATGCTGCCCGGCGCCTCGCGGGTGTAGATCTCCGAGTAGCACTCGTCGCTCAGGATGATGAAGCCGAAGCGATCGGCGAGCTCTTTCAGCCGCGTGAAATAAGCGCGCGAGGCGACCGAGCCCTGCGGATTGGCGGGCGAGGCGATGAAGAACGCGACGGTACGCGCCAGCGTCGCTTCGTCGATCGAATCAAGGTCGGGCAGGAAGCCGTTGCCGAGCGTGGTCGGCAGGTAGATCTGCTCGCAGCCGGCCGCGCGGGCGCCGGCGCCATAGGCCGGATAGAACGGGTTCGGCATCAGGATCGCCGGCCGGCCCTTGCGTGGCGCGACATAGCGCGAGGCTGAGATCGCGGCAAAGAACAGCCCTTCGCGGCTGCCGTTCAGCACCATCACCTCGCTCTCCGGATCGACCGGCCGCGGCAATTGGAACCGGCTCGACAGCCAGGTCGCGACGGCGCGGCGGAACGGCTCGATCCCCTTCGCGATCGGGTACCGGCCGAATTCGGCGGTATGTTTTGCCAGCACTGGCCCGACGAAATCGGGCACCGGGTGCTGCGGCTCGCCTAATGACAGCGTAATCAAGGGCTTGGCAGGCTGATAGGGCGCCAGCAGCTCGGTCGTGCGCAAGAAAGGGGAACGCTCGGCCTGGCCGGCGGATGCGACATCGCCGGCGCCCTGCGCCAAGCCGGATGAGGCGGTCATTGCCATGATTGAAATGCCAGCACTTTCACTGCGGTCGGAGGGTAGGGGGCGCCGACCGTAAACCGATCAAGTCACCATAGATAGGGCGAGGTTAAGACGCGATTAACCATCGGCGGCGCGGCACGATCGGCCGGCGCGTGATATCAGCGCTCACGCCAGAAAGCCGTATCGAAATTGCTCCGAGACATGATCCACCGCCGCGCCGTCCGGGCGCTCATCATCACCGGCGAGCGCGAAGTCCTGCTGATGCGGATTCGCCCGCCGCACGGCGGCGACTGCTTCTGGATCGCGCCGGGCGGCGGCGTCGAGGGTGACGAGACGGCGGAAGCGACCCTGCAGCGGGAACTGGCGGAGGAATTGGGGCTGGTCGATTTCGCCCACGGCCCCGCCGTCTGGCGGCGTCATCACACCTTCAACTGGGGCGGCCGGCGGATCTCTCAAAAGGAAGAGTACCGGATCGTGCGCGCCGATCGCTTCGCGCCCGTGATGGCCGACGAGGCCGAGGCAAAGGTGCTCGATTGCTTCCGCTGGTGGCCGATCGCCGATCTGTCCAGCGCGAGTGAGCGCCTGACGCCGCTGTCGCTCGCCGACATCCTCGATCGCTATTTGCGCGACGGCGCACTGAGCGAGCTGCCGGACGAGGAAGTTTTGATCGACTGACGAGGCGCGATGGCATGACCCACAACTCGTCATGCCCGGGCTTGACCCGGGCATCCATCAATCCAGCAGCATCGTAGCCCGGATGAAGCGAAGCGAAATCCGGGGCCGCTTCGTCCGTGGATAGGCCAGACCCGGATTGCGCTGCGCTCCATCCGGGCTACGCACGCTAGGCCAGAGTCTTGCGAAGCGGGATGGATGGCCGGGTCAAGCCCGGCCATGACGATTCCAACTTGCCGCTCCATCCGGACTACGACCCGATGCGGGGCGACTACCGCGCCGGCAGCTTCTCGAACGACGGCTTGCCTTCGGGCAGATGGTGGAAGGTCTGCTTGTCGCAGGTGTAGATCGTCATCTGCGGGGTGAACACCGAGGGGTCATCGAAGGTGCCGACCTTCAGGATGGTGGCGGGCAGGCCCGGCACCTTGGTCACGAGATGCGTGCCGCATTCCGGGCAGAACTCGCGCGTCACGGCGCGGTCGAGATCCTTGCGGGTGAACTGCTTGGGCTCGCTGGCGGTGTATTTGAAGCCGGTGGTCGGCATCGCCATGAACATGTTCGGTCCGCCGCCCGTGATGTACTGGCATTCGCGGCACAGGCACTGCGCCGCCATCATCGGCTCGCCCTCGGCCTCATAGCGCACGTTGCCGCAATAGCACCTGCCCTGCACCTTCATGACATCCTCCCGATTTCGTTGTTTGTAGCCTGCCATTCCACAATGGCAGGCAATTCCGACAATATTTTCTCAAGCCGCAGAAAAAAGAAAGGGGCCCCAGCTTGCGCTGGAGCCCCTCAACGGCCCGAACATTGCCGGGTATGTGTCCGGACCGTAGTTCTGGGAACGACCGCTTGGGGAGGTCGCGCCCCGGGAGAACCCAAATTGACGGCCCTCAAGGGCCGCTAATTTCACATGTTGTAGGCGCGCTCCGTGTGCTCGGTGATGTCGAGGCCTTCGCGCTCGGTCTCGACGTTGGCGCGCAGGCCGACGATCACGTCGACGATCTTGTAGAGGATCGCCGAACCGATGCCCGACCACACCAGCGTGGTGCAGACGCCCCAAACCTGCGAGATCATCTGAGCCGCGAAGTCATAATCGGCGACCTTCGGCGGGATCGCGGTGTAGTCGATGATGCCTGCACCGCCGAGCGCCGGGTTGACCAGGATGCCGGTGCCGAGCGCGCCGACGATGCCGCCGACGCAGTGAACGCCGAACACGTCGAGCGAGTCGTCATAGCCGAGCGCGTTCTTCACGACCGTGCAGAAGAACAGGCAGACCACGCCGACCACGAGGCCGAGCACGATGGCGCCCATCGGACCGGCATAGCCGGCCGCCGGGGTCACCGCGACGAGGCCCGCGACCGCGCCCGAGAGCGCGCCGAGCAGCGAGGGATGGCCCTTGATGATCCATTCCGCGAACATCCAGGACAGCGCCGCCGCGGCCGTGGCCACGAAGGAGTTGGTCATGGCGAGCGCAGCGCCGCCATTGGCTTCGAGGTTGGAGCCGGCGTTGAAGCCGAACCAGCCGACCCAGAGCAGCGAGGCGCCGATCATGGTCATGGTCAGCGAGTGCGGAGCCATCAGCTCCTTGCCGTAACCGGTCCGCTTGCCGATCAGCAGCGCGCCGACGAGCCCGGCGATACCCGCGTTGATGTGCACGACGGTGCCGCCCGCGAAGTCGATCGCGCCCTTCTTGAAGATCCAGCCGGCATCGGCGTTGATCTCGTCGAGCTTGGCCTGCGCCGCGGTCTTGGCCGCGCCGTCAGCCGCGGCGGCGAGCGCCTTGGCGGCATCCTGGATCGCGTCCGGGCCCGGCCAGTACCAGACCATGTGCGCGATCGGGAAGTAGATCAGGGTGACCCAGAGCGGGATGAACAGCGCGATCGCCGCGAACTTCATGCGTTCGGCGAAGGCGCCGACGATGAGGGCCGGCGTGATCGCCGCGAAGGTCATCTGGAAGCACATATAGATGAGCTCCGAGATGTTGGCGTCGACCGAGAAGGTCGCCGCCTTCGAGTCCGGCGTGACGCCCATCAGGAACGCCTTGGAGAAGCCGCCGATGAAGTCGGAGCCGCCGGTGAAGGCGAGGCTGTAGCCGTAGAGGGCCCAGAGCACGGTGACGAGGCAGACCGTGTAGAAGACCTGCGCCAGCACCGAGAGCATGTTCTTGGAGCGGACCAGGCCGCCATAGAACAGCGCGAGGCCCGGGATGGTCATCAGCAGCACCAGCACCGTCGAGGTCAGCATCCAGGCGTTGTCGCCCTTGTTGACGGTCGGCTCGGCGTAGGCGGCGGTCGCGGCGAACAGGCCGACTGCAAGGGCCGCCAGTCCCGCGCCGTAGGGACGCTTGAACGTCATGTTATTTCACTCCTGAGGTCTTAAGGTTTGAGCGCGAAAGTCAGAGGGCCGCGGCATCGGCCTCGCCGGTGCGGATGCGCACGGCGTGATCGAGGCTGATGACGAAGATCTTGCCGTCGCCGATCTGACCGGTCTTGGCGGCGGAGGTGATGGCGTCGATGGTCTTGTCGACCTGATCGGAATTGACCGCGACCTCGATCTTGATCTTGGGCAGGAAGCTCACGGCATATTCGGCACCGCGATAGATTTCCGTGTGGCCTTTCTGGCGGCCGTAGCCTTTGACTTCCGTCACCGTGAGACCGTGAACGCCAATGGCGGTCAGGGCGTCACGGACCTCTTCGAGCTTGAATGGCTTAATGATCGCCATAACAATTTTCATGAGTCCTATCCCCGCTTGGGCCCGGTGCGAATGAACACCGGGAGTTTCGACTGAGGTTCACCACGCGGAGGACATCCACTACGCGGGCACAGCCTGGACCCTTAGAATCAAATGCCGTGCCAAACGGCCGGAGTTCGCTAATGGATTATGAATCCGGACCTTTTCCCGCTTTGCGGGAGGGAGTTGCCCCTGCGCTATTCCGCCGCGCCTAAAATATGGTCAGGCCTGTCTAGAACGCAGGCACGGCCAACTCGGGACACAATTCTGCTCAGTCGCGGTGCAGGGGACGGTACCCAGACACAGCTGCCAGGCTGTCCCGCAGCCTGCGACCACCCTCTCGATCGGGCCGCCGATTCGCGAGCCTGGCGGACGGATTGCGCCGAGGGAATTTTGCCTTTGGGCTTCATCGGCTTGCCTGAATTCCCGCCCGCCGGGACGTGACCTGCGCCGAGATCCGCGAAGACAAGCGAAGCCAGTGGCGGGCATCATCGCCGCGCCGTTCTGCGCGAGGCGGACCAGGGCCGTATGCGGCAAGCGCACCAAGACGGTACAAGTCCCGCACTTTCGGCAGTGTTCGTTACGGAACGTTAGCCGTCTGTCACGGTGCACTTCCAGCGTTAACGCTGCCGATGCTGTCGGTGCGCTATTGGCCGTCCCTATACGTACTTCAATGACAGGTGGGCCATCATGATTGATCGTATCCGCGCGCTGCTCGAGCAGCAGCCGATGATTTCGCTGGATTTCGGCACGATCACCGACGACACGAATCTCTATGACGCAGGGCTGACATCCTTCGCCACGGTGCAGGTGATGCTGGCGCTTGAGGAAGAGTTCAACATCGAATTTCCCGAAGCGATGCTCACGCGACGGACCTTCTCGTCGCTCTCCAACGTCGCGGACGCCGTTTCACGGCTTACACAGCAGGCGGCGTAACACCATGAGCGTGGTGAGAATGATAGAGCCGGTGCCGGCCTCTGCCGACACGCCGGCCGAGCGCATGCGTCGGGTCGCCAAGATCGCCGCGCAGCAGGTCGATGCGGTAGACCGTGAGGGCCGCTTTCCGGCCGACACCATCGAAGTATTGAAGCGCGAGCGCCTGCTCGGCGTCGCGATCCCCGTCGAGCATGGCGGGGAGGGATTGGGCACGATGGAGATCGCGGATCTCATCGTCCAACTCGCCCAGGCCTGCGGCTCGAGCGCCATGATCTACGCCATGCATCAGATCAAGACGTCGAGCTTTGTCAGCCACGGCGGCGCCAGCGACTGGCATCTGGCCTATATGCGTCGCATTGCGGCTGAGCAGTTGCTGATGGCCTCCGCGACCACGGAAGCCGGCATCGGCGGCAATTTGCGCAATTCGATTTGTGCGGTTGAAGTGGCAGACGGCCGTTTCTCGCTGACCAAGGAAGCGACCGTCATTTCCTACGGCCGCCATGCCGACGCAATTCTCGCCACGGCGCGGCGCGCTCCGGACGCCGCAAGCTCCGATCAGGTGATGGTTGTCATTCCCGCGGACCTGAACCGCACGCTGGAGCGCACCTCCGTATGGGACACGCTCGGAATGCGCGGCACCTGTTCGGACGGTTTCCATCTGGTCGCGCATGGTGACGCGGCGCAGATTTTCCCCAAGCCGTTCTCGGAGATCGCGGCACAGTCGATGCTGGCGGCCTCGCATATCTTCTGGGCGGCGACCTGGTTCGGTATCGCCACCGACGCCTTCAATCGTGCGCAAGCGTTCGTCAAGGCTGCGGCGCGCAAGCAGGCGGATGGAAGTCTCCCGCCGGGCGCGCTACGGCTCGCCGAAGCGGCCGCCCTGCTTCAGGAGATGAAGGGTCATCTCACGGCGGCCATTCACCGCTTCGATGCGGCCAAGGGCAATGACGACGCGCTCTCCTCGATCGGCTTCACCGCCGAGATCAACGCGCTGAAGGTCGCCGCGAGCGAGAAGGCGGGGGCGATCGTGCGGCTCGCCATGCAGATCAACGGCATCGTCGGCTACAAGAACGGCACGCCGTTCAGCGTCGGCAGACACCTGCGCGACGTGAGCTCCGCGCCGGTGATGATTTCGAACGACCGCATTCTTTCCAACACCGCGACGCTCCTGCTGATGAGCCGCTTTGATACCAGCCTGAGAGGTTGAGATGGACGCCAAGACGTTCGATGCCAAGAGCCTGCTCGACACGCTGTTCGACAAGAGCATCCTGTTCAGGACCGGAGTAGACGGGCTTTATGGCCGCTCCGGCGTTTTCGAGGAGGTGATCGAGCGCTTTGAGCGGCTCGTGACGCGCATCGGAGCGCCGGACAAGGCAACCCGCATCCACTTCCCGCCGGGCATGAGTCGCGCCACGCTTGAAGGCAGCGGTTACATGAAGAGTTTCCCGCAGCTTGCGGGCTGCGTGCATTCCTTCATGGGCGGCGAGCGCGAGCATGCGCAGCTTCTCGGCATGATGGCCGCGGGAGAGGACTGGACCGAACTGCAGCAGGCGACGAACGTGGTGCTGACGCCGGCCGCCTGCTACCCGCTCTATCCGACCGTTGCCGCGCGCGGTCCGGTGCCCGACGACGGTGTGCTGTTCGAGCTTTCCTCCTATTGCTTCCGCCACGAGCCTTCCAAGGATCCGGCGCGCATGCAGCTCTTCCGCATGCGCGAATTCGTCCGCATCGGGACGGCCGAGCAGGTGTGCGCCTTCCGCGAAAGCTGGCTGGAGCGCGGCAAGGCGATGATCGAATCACTCGACCTGCCATGCGAAGTTGACCTCGCCAACGATCCGTTCTTCGGCCGCGGCGGCAAGATGATGGCCAACAACCAGCGCGACGAAGGACTCAAGTTCGAGCTGTTGATCCCGGTGACCAGTATCGAGAAACCGACGGCCTGCTTGTCCTTCAACTACCATCGCGACCATTTCGGCCAGACCTGGGGCCTGAAGTTCGCGGATGGCAGCCTGTGCCACTCGGCCTGCGTCGGCTTCGGGCTGGAGCGCGTGGCGCTCGCGCTGTTCCGCCATCACGGCCCTGACGTCGAGGCCTGGCCGGCTTCCGTGCGCGAGACGCTTTGGAGCAACTGATTTGGGGCAACTGAAATGAAGAGCGCCATCGCCGGGCTCGATCCGGCTGCCCACAAGCCGCACGGGTTGCACGATCCGGAGCGGCGATGGCCGCAGACCAACTGCTATGTCGATCTGCTGATCGAGGTGATGCATGCGACCGGGAATGACCCGGTCGCTGCGCTCGGCTTCACCGTCGCGCAGGATTTCGAAGGCGACCAGTTCACGTTCTTCAAATTCCCGACGGCCGACCTGCAGCGATTGGCCGGCCTGGATATCCAGGAACTGTCCGTGTTCGATCGCCTGGAGACGCATGTTCTCAATCAGATCGAGCGCGGGCGGCTGCCGCTGGTCGAGGTCGATGCCTTCCATCTGCCCGACACCAAGGGCATCACCTATCGCACCGGCCATTCCAAGACGACGGTCGGCATCAACGTGCTCGTTCCCGGGCGCCGCCACATGGCCTACTTCCACAACGACGGCTACTTTGCGTTGGACGGCGAGGACTACGACGGCATTTTCGGACAGCGCGACGGCGCGCCGGCCGGCGGCCTGCCGCTGTTTCCCTACGCCGAGTTCGTCAAATTCGACGCCACGCGCCCTTCGCGCGATCCGGTCGGTGCGGCTACCGAGATCCTCGCGCAGCATCTGCGGCGGAGGCCGAAGCGCAATCCGCTCGACGCTTACGCGGCCGTGTTCGGCCACCATGCCGAGGTGCTGGCCGGCCGGTCACCGGAGTATTTTCACGTCTACGCCTTCAACACGTTGCGGCAGGTGGGCGCCAATTTCGAACTCCTCTCCAGTCATCTGGAATGGCTGGGACGGCACGGCGAGACCAGTCTCGCTGAGGCGATCGAAGCCGCCGCGGCGATCGCCGAGGGCGCCAAGGTCATGCAATTCAAGCTCGCCCGCGCCATGGCCCGGCATCGGTTCGATGGGCTCGCGGACGGCATCGGGCCGATGGCCAAGGCCTGGCAAACGGTGATGGACGCGCTGGACGGTCGTATGACGGATCTCGCCAGTAAGGCAGCATAGGACTGGCTTGCCGGTCATGGGAATGCGTGTGTGCACGGACACTTTTGTGTCGACGACCGAGACGGCCGAGCTCCTGGACAGCGGCTGGCGCATGGTCGTCTCGCCGGCCGGCGCGTGGGCGTCTCCGGCGGCGATCGACGGCAGTGCCGAATGGCTGGAGGCGGCGTGCCCCGGCACAGCCGCAGCTGCGCTGGAAGGGCTTGGCCGCTGGGACCGCAACCATCCCGCTCCGCTGCACGACCAGGACGTCTGGTATCGTCGCCGGCTCGATGCCGCTGGACCCGTCCGTCTTGTATTTGACGGCTTGGCGACGGTCGCGGAGGTCTGGCTCGACGATCGCCTCGTGCTGTCCTCGACCTCGATGTTCGAGCGCCATGATGTGGCTCTGACGCTTGCCGGCGGCGAGCAACTGGTCATCGCATTCCGCAGCCTCGACCGCCATCTGGAAACCCTGACTGGTCCGCGTGCGCGCTGGCGGCCGCGCATGATCGACGATCAGCGGCTGAGGCTCGTGCGGACCACGCTGATCGGCCATATGCCGGGTTGGTCCCCGGGCTTCGACATCGTCGGACCGTGGCGGCCGATCAAGCTGATCCGCGATGCCGATCGTCAAGCCGTGCGCGAAGTGCAGATGCGGGCCGACCTCGCCGGCACGACAGGGCATCTTTCGGTCACGGTCACGCTGGTCGAGCCGTTAGACGGCACGCCGGCCATGATCGCCTGTGCCGGCGTTGTCGCCGCGTTGACGGCCGAGACGGTCACGCGGCTGACGGCAAGACTGGATATCGCGAACGTTGCGCCATGGTGGCCGAACAGCCATGGTGAACCGGCGTTGCACGAGGTCGTCCTGACGCTCGGCCCGATGCGAATTGCACTCGGCCGCGTCGGCTTCCGGCATATCGAGATCGATCATGGCGCCGACGGCCGCGGCTTTCGGCTGGTTGTCAATGGCGTATCCGTCTTTTGCCGGGGCGCGGTGTGGACGCCGTCCGATCCGGTGCGGCTGCCGTCCTCGCGCGCGGAAGTCGCGCGCGACCTCGATCTTGCACGGCGGGCCGGGGTCAACATGCTCAGGGTCGGCGGCACGTTCGTCTATGAGAGCGACGCATTTCACGAGCTTTGCGACGAGATGGGCATCCTGGTCTGGCAGGACCTGATGCTCGCCAATTTCGACTATCCGGCGAAGGACGAAGCCTGGCAGGCGTCGCTCTCGCGCGAGGTCGGGAATCTGCTCGGGCGGCTCAGGCATTCGCCGTCACTCGCCGTTCTGTGCGGCGGCAGCGAGGTGGCGCAGCAGGCGGCGATGATGGGCTTGCCGATGTCGATGGACCCGACGCCCTGGTTCGACAAGGTGGTGCGCCCCATCGCCGAAGCGCAGCGTCCCGACGTGGTGCTTGTGACGTCATCGCCATCCGGCGGCACCCTGCCGTTCACGGCCGATGGCGGGCCGACGCATTATTACGGGGTCGGTGCCTATTGCCGTCCGCTGGATGACGCGCGCCGGGCCGAGGTGCGCTTCGCGAGCGAATGCCTTGCCTTTGCCAATGTGCCTGACAAGGCAACGCTGGATGCGCAACTGCCTGTGCCGCCGGTGCACGATCCGCGCTGGAAGGCGGGTGTGCCGCGCGACGTCGGCGCCTCCTGGGACTTCGAGGATGTGCGCGAGCATTATCTGGAGACGCTTTTTTCCGTCGACGCGCGCCGCCTGCGCATCGAGAATACCAGTCGCTATCTCGAGCTTTCCCGTGCGGTGACGACCGAGGTGGTGGAGCGCACCATCGACGAATGGCGCAGACCCTGTTCGCCGACGGCTGGAGCGCTGCTGTTCTTCTGGCAGGACTTGCGGCCGGGCGCGGGTTGGGGCGTGGTCGATTCGACCGGCAGGCCCAAGCCCGTCTGGCACGGGCTCAGGCGGGCATTTGCCCCGCTGCGGCTGATCCTGAGCGATGAGGGCGTCAACGGGCTGACCGTCCATGCCGTCAACGATACTGCGAAGACCGTCCAGGCGACATTGTCGCTGACCTGTCTGCGGGACGGCGTCACGGCGGTGGTGTCGGCGCGCCGGCCGATCAGCGTGCCGGCGCACGGTGGCCTGTCGCTTTCGGCCTTCTCGGTGCTCGGCGCGTTTTTCGATATCTCCTACGCCTATCGCTTCGGGCCGCCCGGACATGAAGTCACCGTGGCAAGGCTGGAAGACGATGACGGGAAGGTCCTTGCGGAGGCCTTCCATGTGCTGCCGGATGTCATGACCGCGCGGCGCGACGTGGGCCTGACTGTGAGTTTGGTGCGCCGGAAGGACGCGTGGCGGCTGCGGCTCGCCTGCAAACGCGCGGCCTATCACGTCTCCATCCAGGACGATCTGTTCGTTCCAGGGGAGAACAATTTTCATCTGATGCCGGGCACCGAGCGGGAGGTCGGCCTTGACGGTCCGCATGTGGCGACGCCTGGCGGCACGGTGACGGCGCTCAATGCCGATCGCGACATGAGCTACGAGGCGCCCAGAGCAGAAGAATTGGAAGTCGGGCGGACAAATGAGTCCGCCGGGAGCGTGACATGAAACCAGTTGTCTTTGCCGATACCATCGGCTGGCTGAACGAAGCGAAGGGAAGGCGGGGTGTCGTTATTGCCGGCGCGCACGGTCATGAGGATCTGTGCAGTCGCCGATTCCTGAAGCTGTTGTCCGACAAGGCGGCCGCGGCGGGCCTGCCTACCCTGTTGTTTGACTATCCCGGCTGCGGCAACGCGGTCGGCGACCACGCGGCGCCGGGCCAGGTGATGGCCTGGACTGCGAGCATCGGCGCGGCGATCGACCGGTTGAAGCGGGATTGCGGCGTCGAGGATGTCATCCTCGCCGGCTTCCGTCTCGGCGCGCTGCTGGCCCCGCTCGCTGCGGCGGGGCGGGACGACGTGGCAGGCCTTGCGCTGCTCGCGCCACCGGGTTCCGGCAAAACCTATGTGCGCGAAATCACCGCGATGTCGCGCGTGATCGATGGGGCACTCGCCAAGAGCGGCGCAAGCGACGCGACGTTCGCCGAGGGACGCGAAGCCGTCGGCTTCCGGCTTTCGCATGAGACGCTCGCCGATCTGTCGAGACTGGATTGGCGGCGGGCCGTGGCGGCCCTTCCGCCCCTGCCGATGCTTTTGATCGCGAACGGAAAGCCGTTGGCAGTCTCTGAAATCCGCGCTGGCCGGGCTTCGGTCGAAAGCACGACGATCGTGCAGTTCAAGGACTATCATCTGCTCATGTGCGACCCGACCGCGAACCGGATTCCGGCCGACGTTGTCGGTTGCTGGACGGACTGGCTGTCCGATCGGGCCGTCGCCGGCGCGGTTCAGCGCGTCGAATCCTTGCGCGGCCGCGAGATACTGGAGGGGTCGCACTACACGGAAGAGCCGGTTGTGATCGGGCAGGCGTCATCGATCTGTGGCGTGCTGACCCGGCCGCGTGTCAGCCATGCTGCGGCCGATCCGGTCATCTTCCTCAACTCCGGCGGCGTGCCGCATGTCGGCTGGGCGCGTGGCACGGTCGAGGCGGCGCGCGAGCTGGCGGCTGCCGGCGTGGCGTCGCTGCGCATCGACCTGCCGGGCATCGGTCTGAGCGACGATGCTGCGAGCGATCGTCTGTTTCTCTATGATTCCAGCACCCGCCTCGACGTCAGCGCGGCGATCGACTGGATGCAGCGGGCGGGCTTTGCCAAGGTCGAGCTTGTGGGCACATGCTCGGGCGCCTTCCAGGCCCTTCACACTGCGCGCGCGGACCGCCGCGTCCGCGCCCTGACCATGATCAACCCGCTCTGCTTTGCCTGGAACAGTTCCTACGCGCTGGAGCTTACGGCCTGGAAAGCATACGAAACCTCCAAGGCGAATCGCGGAAGCCAGCAGCAGATCGGTCCGGCGGAGGGGCCTGCGATGACGACCAAGTCCGCCTGGAAGCTGTCAGTGTCAGATAGCGCCAGGCGGCTGGTGCGGCGCGGATTGGAAGCCGTCAAGTCGACGTTGTCGGCGACGCATCCGTCAGCCCTGCTTGGTCGTAACCGCGTCGAGCGCTGGATGCGCGAGCTTTGCAGTCGCGACGTACGCGTCCTCATGGTCACCTCGGACGGCGATCTCAGCCTGCAGGAGATCGCACGCCATTTCGGCCAGGACGGCAAACGGCTCACAAGCATCCCTGGCGTGACGCGGCTGACGCTGCCGAACGCCGACCATTCGCTCACGCCTCGTCATGCGCGGCGCACTGTCGTCGCGAGCCTGATCGATCGCCGCGGCGGCAAGCGTGGAGGATCGATCGGTCCCGATGCCGCGCGGGCCATCGCGCCGCACACCGAGCTGAAGCGTAAATCGATGGCGCTGTCATGAAACGGTGCGGCCGCTCTAGTGTCCCGAATCCGAAGTTCGCATCATTCGCCGCACCTTCGGGACGAACTTCGGATTCGATAAGGACACTA
>NZ_JAQOSR010000091.1:0-35947 GCF_046718885.1 Bradyrhizobium sp. UFLA01-814
TATTCGAAGTGAATACCTCGACCCACTACGGCCGGATGGTGCGCATCGACGACAATACCGTGACGCTGTTCGGAAACATGGATGAGGTCTTCGAATACATCGAGTGAAGCTCCCTCACTGGGGGCCGCATCTTCCCGGTGTGGCCCCACCGTTTCTAGAGTGTTCGCGCTGCGACGGCGCGTGGATTGATCGGACAGAGCTTATCAAAAAATCCTGGAGACCATCATGTTCATAACTCCCACGGGCGAGGAAGTCTTCGTCATCGACGGTCACACCCACTTCTGGGACGGCAGTCCGGCGAACCAGCTCAACATTCACGGCAAGCAGTTCATCGATTGCTTCTACGCCTACCACACGTCGCTCAGTCCAAAGGACAAGCTCTGGCCCAAGGACCAGTTCGAGAAATACAGCGCAGAGCAGATGTACCGCGATCTGTTCGTCGACGGTCCGGACGACATGGCCATCGTGCAGTCGACCTACCTCACGGAATTCTACAAGAACGGCTTCAACACCATCGACCGAAACGCCGAGATGGCGAAGAAGTACAAGGACCGCTTCATCGTCAACGGCGCCTTTGATCCGCGAGATGGTGAGCGGGCACTGGAATACATTCACTACATGAAGGAAACGTTCGGCATCAAGGGCGTCAAGCTCTACACCGCCGAATGGAAGGGCGAGTCGCGCGGCTGGAAGCTCACCGATCCGAACGCATATCGTTGCTTCGAACTCTGCCAGAAGCTCGGCATCACCAACATCCACGTCCACAAGGGGCCGACCATTATCCCGCTGGATAAGGATGCATTCGATGTTCACGACGTCGATCACGCGGCGACCGATTTCCAGGGCCTGAATTTCATCATCGAACATTGCGGGCTGCCCAGACTTGACGATTTCTGCTGGATCGCCGTTCAGGAGACCAACGTCTATGGCGGCCTTGCGGTGGCGCTTCCGTTCATTCACGGACGTCCCCGGTATTTCGCGGAAGTGATCAGCGAATTGCTGTTCTGGGTCGGCGAGGACAAGATTCTGTTCGGCAGCGACTATGCCATTTGGACGCCCCGCTGGCTGGTCGAGAAGTTCTGGAACTTCGAGCTGCCCGAGGATCTCAAGCAGGAGCACGGTGTCGATCTGACGCCGCAAGCAAAGAAGAAGATCCTCGGTCTCAACGCTGCGCGGCTCTATGGCGTGGACGTCGAGGCGCAGAAGGCCAAGCTGGCGAAGGGTGCCTACGCCAGCGCGGCGGGATGACGTCACATGGACGCATCGCTCCGGGAGCAAGACCGAAGGACCAGCGAGGTGTGGCAGCGCCTCGCGTTGGTGACCGACCCTGAACTCGACGAGTCGGTGACCGATCTTGGATTCGTCGAGCATGTTACTGTCAATGACGATGGCGATGTCGACATCGTCTTTCGCTTGCCGACGTACTGGTGTTCGGCGAACTTCGCGTTCCTCATGGCCGATGACATGCGCCGGGCGGTGTCGTCGCTGCCGTGGGTTCGCGAGGCGCGGCCTCAGCTTCGGGACCATATGGTCGCGGAGCAGATCAACCGTGGTGTCCGCGAACGCAGGTCATTTGCCGATGCACTCAGGGAGTTTGCGCCTGGAGGTTCGCTTGATGAATTGCGGGAAAAGTTCCGTCGCAAGGCGTTCGAGCGGCGCCAGGAGGTCATGATACTGGCCTTGCGGGGGCTAGGTTACGAGGATCCGGAGATCTGCCGGATGAGTCTGCGTAGCTTTGACGAGGTTGAGTTCACTTCGCCGGATGTTGCGCGCCAAAAGCCCCGCTATCGCGCGCTTCTGATTGAAACAGGCCTGGCCTGCCTCCCGGAGGATCGTGCGTTCGTCGCCTACGAGGGGGCCCCTATTAAACGGCACGAGCTGGCGTCCTACCTGCAGCGGTTGCGGGGAGTGCGCATCAATATGGAGTTCAACAGCTCATTGTGCAGGGGCCTGCTCGCTGTCCGCGATCGCGAACCCGACGGCACCTCTGAACGGATGCCGTCGCCGTGCGGGGGCTGCGGCAGGCGTGCCGTTCCGTCAGGCGGCCCGTGACCGTGGAGAAGCACAGAATCGCGCGGGCGTGGGGTCGTGTTTAGCGCGGCGCCCGCGAGCGCCAAGAACCGGAGCGGTCAGCAAGTCCGCCCAACTACACAACAAGATGCGACCGCTTGGGAGTGAAGCCAATGCCGAAAGTACTATTACATCATATCGAAGCCCGACGTGCTCTTGCGCGCGGAGTCCAGAAGCTTGCAGCGGCGGTCGAATCGACCCTCGGTCCCAAGGGCATGAACGCGATGGTCGACAGGCCGATCGGCACGCCCATCGTCTCCCGCGATGGCGTCACCATCGCCTCTGAAATCGAGCTGCCTGATCGCTTCGAGAACATGGGTGCGCAGGTGGTGCGCGAGGTCTCGATGCAGACCAACGAAGTCGCCGGCGACGGGACGACCACCGCCATGGTGCTAGCAAACGGCCTCATCCAGGGAGGCGTTGCGGCACTGGAGCGCGGCGCCAAGGCCGTGGATCTTTGCAAAGGGATCGACCGGGCCGTCGAGGTCGTCGTCGAGGCCCTGAAGAGTTCGGCAGTCGCCGTATCGGACCGCAAGACGCTGGAGGCGGTGGCAACGATCGCGTCGACCGACGCCCATTTGGGCGGTCTGATTGCGGAGGCGGTCCAGCGCGTCGGCAAGGATGGCATCATCAGTTCCGACTACGGACTGACGACCAGCACGACGCTCGAAGTCGTCGAAGGCATGTCGTTCGATCGCGGTTATATCTCGCACCACATGGTGACGGATGTCGAAAAGATGGAGGTGGTGCTCGATCAGCCCTACATCCTCCTGACAGACTTGAAGATCAAAGCGCCGGCCGAGCTGGCGCCGGTGCGCGCGACGGTCGCCGCGACCGGGCGGCCGCTTGTCATCGTCGCTGAAGAGATTGCGCCGGAAGTGGTCGTCACGCTGCTCGGCGATAACAACCGCGGCAAGATCCTGGTGGTCAACCCGCCGGATTATGGTCACTGGCGCAAGGCGATGATGGACGATCTCGCGATCATCACTGGGGGACGGGTCATCGCGCGCGAGCTTGGCGGCAGGCTGGAAGAGATCAGCCTCGCCGATCTCGGCACCGCGCGGCAGGTGCGCGCCAGTGCGCGCGAAACGGTGATCATCCGGGGCGGCGGCGACGATGCGGCGATCGCGGCGCGGCGCCAGCAAGTGGCCAAGCAGCACGATCTGGCACCGCCGAACATCGAGCAGGACAAGCTCAAGGAGCGGCTGGCGAAGTTGTCGGGCGGGACCGCGGTGATCCTCGCAGGCGGTGTCACTCCAGTGGAGCAGAAGCGGACGATCCAGTTGATCGACGATGCGCTCAGCGCGGCGCGGGCCGCCGCCGAGGAGGGCATCGTGCCCGGTGGCGGCACGGCGTTGGCGCAGTGCGCGCCGGTGGTGGCGCGCACGCTCGGCAACATCAATGGCGACCTGGGTGAGGGGATCAAGTTGGTGCGCGAAACCCTGTCGCGTCCCGCCGCCTTCATCGCCCGGAATGCAGGCCATGATGCGGAGAGGGTCGTGGCCGATCTGCAGAGTTCCCGGGCGGGTGTCGGATTCGATGCCGCCAACGGAGTATTCATCGACATGGTGTCAGCCGGCATCGTCGACCCCGTTCGGGTGACCTATACCGCGCTTCGAAACGCCGCTTCCGTGGCCACGCTGGTGCTGACCACCAATACCCTGATTGCCGATGTGCCGGAGTACATTGATCCGACAGAGGGGCCGGCACTGGGCGGCGGGGCGGAGAAGCTCGGGCGCGCATGAGGCATCTGTACGCGGTCCGCGTTCCGCCGCGCCGTCTCCGGACACGACGGGCGCCGCGACCAGGGGGACAGCGGCCTCGATATCGAATTCATCACTAGGGAGGGGGAGTTATGCATAAGTATGTTGCGGAATTTATCGGCACGTTCGCGCTGGTGTTCTTTGGCTGCGCGACCGTGATCTTCATGCGGGCCGAGGTCGGCTTGCTGGGTGTGGCGTTCGCATTCGGCCTGTCCGTGGTCGCAATGGCCTATTCGATCGGACATATCTCTGGCGCTCATCTCAATCCGGCCGTCAGCCTCGGGATGCTCGTCGCCGGGCGGATGTCGCCGCGGGATTTCTCCGGCTATATCGTTGCGCAGTTTATCGGGGGAATTGCGGCTGCAGCCGTGCTGTACCTGATCGCGGAAGGCAAGGTCGGAGGCTACGACGTCGCGGCGAACGGCTTTGGCCAGAATGGCTGGGGCCAATACGGCGTTCTCTCCGCGTTCGTGTTCGAAGCGTCGGCAACATTCCTGTTTCTGACGGTGATTCTTGGTGCAACGCAAAACGGAGTGGCATCCGCCTATGCGGGGTTGGTGATCGGTCTCACCCTGGTCGCGATCCATCTCGCCGGCATCGCCGTATCGGGCTCGTCGGTCAATCCGGCGCGCTCGCTGGGGCCTGCATTGTTTGCGGGCTCCGATGCGCTGTCACAGGTGTGGCTCTATTTTGTGGCGCCTTGCTTGGGGGCCGCACTGTCCGGTTACGTCTTCAAGGCGGGGGTGACGCGCCAGATGGTGGCGACGGCGTGACGTTCGCGATCGAATGATTGATTGCACCGTGACAACGATCTGGAACGGGTTACAATCTTGAAAGCCTTGGCATGAGCCGAAGGAGGCAGTGAAACAAGCCTCCAAGCTCATCCGATCAGCCGGGCGGGAGGAAAAAGGGACATGGTCTATATCATCTCCAAGCGCGACGGTCCGCACCGGGAAGAGGTGGCGGCCAAGGACTTCCTTCAGAAGAACCGCACGACGATCAACGCGCTCGCCAATCATCTGACACTCGGGCGTTGGCAGCAATTGCGCAACCCGACGCCAGCTCCGCAGCCCCAGCCATCCGGCAAGCTCTGGTCCACGCCGCCGGCTCGCCCGAAAGAGGTCGAGCCTTATGTGCGGATCAGCCATAACGGTCGCGTCGTCATCGCCGATCTCGCATCGGGGCGGCAACTCGATTTTGTCGGGGAACTGCGCGGCAACGGCCAATCGCGATACTTTGCTCTGGCGACACGCGAGAACGGGATCTTCGAGCCGCTGAACGATGAATTGTACAAGGTCCTGGCCGACCTCGAGGGAGTGAGTGTGCCCGACGAGACGTCGGAAGCCCACCTGGAACAGATCATCTCAGGTCGCCTCGGCCTGGAGGCGATCTCCAGAAGCGTCGAATGATCTGCGTGAGCGGAGCCCGCAGGGAAAGCGATCCTGGTGGGATCCGGCTCGGTTCGTGTTTGCCGATCGGGTTGCTGTTTGCCAACGTACGTATGGTGCTCCAATGCTGACGGAAACGCTCATGGCCAAGCCGCCGTTTTCCTTGGAAGGCTACAAAGCTCCGGATGCAGAGCAGGGGCGGCCATACGATGAGCGGGAAACCAACAAGGCATGGGAAAACTTCCTGACCTTCGGGGATCTGAGGCGCGAGAACGCTCCCGTGCGAAGCGTTATCGAGGAGTCATGGCAGCGCAGCGTCACATCCGGGGTCGATGCTCGTGGCAAGGGCAGTCATCTCCTTGCCTCGCCGGACGATCTCTATGAGCTGCGCTTGAAGAACGATGACCTGCTTGGTTCGAGCGCCGAGACCTTCCGCCGCATTGCTGAGGTGCTCGGTGACGCGGCGACGATGGTGGTCATTACCGACAGGAACGGCGTCGTGCTGGAAGTCGGGGGCGATCGGCGGACCATCGATGCAGGACACGATATTCGCCTGGAAGCAGGCGCGGCCTGGGGCGAAGCGGTCACCGGGACGAATGGCATCGGCACGGCGCTGGTCACGGGAAAGGCGGTTCATGTCCATGCGGCCGAGCATTTCTCGGAGGGCATCAAGGCATGGACCTGTGTCGGCAGCCCCATTCGTAGTCCGATCGACGGCAACATCATCGGCATCGTCGACTTTTCCGGACCTCAGGCAATCTTTCACAGGCACAATGTGGCCCTGGCGGTGGTCGCGGCCCATCACATCGAACTGGCGCTCTCGGAAAAGATCCGCATCGAGAGAATGCGGCTGCTTGAGGCGAGCATTTCCCGGATGCCGGGGATGAGCAGTGCTGACGGAGTCGTTATTCTCGACCGGTTCGGCAGGGTCGTTCACCACAACGACATGGCGTCCATTCGCTTCCGACGGATTGCGCAGTCGCAAGACCTGAGCATCGGCAGCCAGCTTCTCCCAAGCGACGAGGGCTTTCTGGCGAGAGACCTTGTCAATGGACTGCCCGAAGAACTGCGCGAGCAGCGGATCGAGCCGCTGGTGGTCGACGGCGTCGTAAAGGGCGCCATGCTCGTGCTCGCAGCGAAGCCACGCGCCAGTCTTGCCCGATCCCAGATGTCGCCAGCAGCCCGCGCCGCACTTGTTTCGGCCAAGGAAGCGATTGTTGGATGCAGTGACGCATTATTGCAAACGATCGAGAAGATTGAGCGGGCAGCGCTTGGACGAACGGCAATCCTGCTCGAGGGTGAGACCGGCGTCGGCAAGGAACTGTTCGCCCGTCTGGTTCACGCCGCCAGCCAGAATACCGGCAAGGAGCCGTTCATTGCCTTCAATTGCGGTGCGGTCTCCAAGGAACTCCTCGGCGGCGAATTATTCGGACATGCGCCGGGCGCCTATACCGGCGCCACGCGCGAGGGGAGGCCTGGACGGTTTGAGTTTGCCAATGGCGGTGTGCTCAGCCTTGACGAGATCGGCGAGATGCCGATGGACCTGCAGCCTTACTTGCTTCGTGTGCTGGAGGAGCGCGCGGTGTACAGGCTTGGTGACAGTAAGGCACGACCTGTAGACGTCCGGCTCGTGGCGTCGACCAATCGGAATCTGAAGCAGGAAGTGGCGGAAGGGCGTTTTCGCAAGGACCTGTACTTCCGGATCGGTGTCGTCAAATTCACCATACCGCCGCTCCGTGAGCGCCTGGGCGATGTCGAGATTCTGATCGATCATTTCAACAGGCAGTTTGCAGAGACCTATAGTACCCAACCGCTACACTTCGAGGCAGCGACGATGGAGTTGCTGGGCCGCTATAGCTGGCCCGGGAACGTTCGCGAACTGCGCAATCTGGTCGAGAATCTCGTGCTGATGACGATCACCGGCATCGTCGCTCCCCGGGACTTGCCGGAGGATTTCGTGGAAATGGCGTCGGTTCAGCCCTCCTCGGTGTCCGTGCAGGCGGGGCATAGCTCGACGGGATCGGAAGGCGACGAGATTGCGCGTTTCGACGAGGTGGAACGCCGCACCATCGAGAGGGCGGTCGCGAATGCTGGCGGTAACATTGCCGCTGCTGCCGAGAAGCTCGGGCTCTCGCGCGCTACGCTGTATCGCAAATTGCACCAATACCGTTCCCGAACCTGAGGGCGGGGTGACGCATGGCGGCTGTCTGGGATGAACAGAACGGCGGGGAGGGGCCGGCGACCGCGGCGGCACTCGCATCGCAGATTGTTGCGCGCGCGGACCGCGACGTCACTTTCGTGGTGCAGCTGCTCGGCGAAAGCCAGGATCTGCTGGTTCGGCATTTCATCGTGTTCATCGAGGTCGAACTCTCAAAGCGCGGCATCAGTTACGGTGCGCATCCGCTTTTGCGTCCGTTCATCGAAACGCATGCACGTGAGCTTTCGGAATTCGTCTTGAAGGGGATCGGCTTGCGGCATCAGTTCGGCCTTCAGGCCATCGAGACGATGGCCGGCGATCCGGCGCGGTTGCTGAGGGTCGATCTGTGGGACTCCCTGCAATCTCACATCAATGACGCGCAGCAACATTTTGTATCTGGTGTCGGAGGCCTGCAGCGGATGCTGGCTGAGATCGAGGCAGGCCGATGAGTGACGATTCTCCAACCCTGATCGAAGTGCTGAAGGAACGATTGCTCGTCGTTCAGGAGATATCGGCCGCTCAATCACGCAACCTTTCGAACCTTCAGCTTGGCGGAGGAGCGGAGTTCGAGATTCAGGAGATTGAGCGCGAGATCGCCGCGACGGGCGTCTCGCATGCGCTCGCCGAGGCGCTGGAGGAAGCGCGGGCTCGCCTGAAAAGCGCAGCTGCCGGAATGGCAGCATGCGACGCTCAATGCGCCGCACTGGAAAGACGCCTTGAAGATCTTGACAGGCGGATTGCCGCCGGCAGGTGAGACGTTCGATGGATACGATGGAAGCAGACACTGCAACGCTTTATGATTTGCTTGGGCGACACTGGTCGGCAGGGGCGCCCGTCACCAGTTTGGCCTTCGCGGAAGACGGAGTTGCGTTTGCGCTCGCCGATGGCGCTCTGGCGATCGCTCCGTTGACCGATATTGAGCCGCCGCAAGATCGCTGTCGTATCGCGCTGGACGGAGGCCGGGCCACAATCTCGCCGCGGCGGAAGCCGGTGCCCCCATTGACGAAGGTCGTTATCAGCGATGCTCCGCTTCACCTCGCCTTGATCGGGACGTCGGGGTTTGTTGCAAGTGATCACAGCCGGTTGCGCCGCGTGTCGGCATCCGGCGTCACGCATCTGATCGCGGACCATGGGTCCCCAATCGATCTCGTCGCCCCGGTTCAGGGCGGCGGCATTCTGGCCGCCTCCGGCGGATCGGTCATATTCTACAATCCAAATGGCGATGTCGGTTGGCTCCAGGAGCGCGCGGGCGGCCATGCATCGGCACTGGTCGTATCAAGGGATAGTCGGCGCTTTGCGATCGGGGCCGATAATTGTCTGTTCGTTCGTGCCTTCGGGGCACGACCAGAGCCGGCGGCTTCATTCGAGCTCGGCCCGATCTCTCATTTGGCATGGAGCCCGGACGGATCCTGGTTGGCCGCTTCGGTCGTGGGGACAGGTGTCGTCTTGGTCCGTCTTGCCGATGCCCGGATTGTCCGGATGTCCAGCTATCCCGGGAGTATTGCATCTTTGTCGTGGAGTACGGATTCCCGCGTTCTTGTCACGAGCGGAGCTTATCGGATGATCGCATGGGATATCGCGGGCCTCAGCGACGACAGCGAACGGCCGGCCAGCCTTGCGACAGGCCGTGCCCGACCCGTACTCGTGGAGGCAGTGGATATACACCCCGAGGGTCAGCTGATTGCAGCAGGTTACGCGGACGGCATGGTGGTTGTCGCCAAGATCGGTGAATCCGACGAACTGCTCGTCAAGCCACCCGGCCGGGCCGCTATCCACGCACTTCGGTGGTCGGCCGATGGCCAGCATCTCGCATTCGGCACGGACAACGGGGAGGCGGCGATCGTCACGTTTCCCTCCCACATCTTCAAATAGCGGGATCGCGCCAAAGGCGAAAGTCTTCCGCGATCATTAGGAGGGATACCATGACGTCTACTCGATCGCTAAACGAAGCCGAAAGCAAAGATCAGTATTTCAAGGAGCTGGCCGAGCTTTCCGAGCGAATGATCGCCGCGCATGGCAAGGAGTTCTCGATGGGCGCTCTCGTGCTGGCGGCCAGGTTCATCGCAGAGAACAAACCCTTCGAGCGAAGTGCAGCGACGACGAGCTGAGCGAAGCCAGCGATTGATGGCCGTTGTTGCAGATATTGCGCTGAGTCGGACAAGAACGAACTGTGGTGCGGGTCAGCGAAGCCGTGGTGGTAACCGACGTCCGCCCGGTAATCTTCTGCAGTTCGGGGCCTCCTTGAATTGAAGTGTGACGGCTGCAAAGCGGTGATGGCTAGAGAGTGGTCGAGCCGCTGGCTCGCGCATTGTGGCGAGGACGCTCGTGTTCCTCACGGCATTCGGCCGGTCGGGAGAAGCTGAACCAACTACAGTCGACGATAAGAGTTGGTGTGGGGTTTGGGGCGCTCCCTGTTCGCATGGGCTACGCTTTGTCCGCCACACTGCTCTTCTATGTTCATCAACAGGGGGCGCGCAGGTGTCACAAGCCAACCGATGTTGGTCCCGTGACCGCGCGACGGACGAGGGCGATGACCTCATCGGCCTCCTCCTCGGTGCTGTCAAAGCGGGCGACGAACCGGATCACCTCGTCGCCTCGTCGCGCGAATTGCAGCCCGTTCGCCGTGAGCCGGTCGATGGCTAGTGCGGGCAGCTTGGCGAAAATCAAATTGGCTTCCACTGGAGCAACGAGCCGAACGTCAGGCAGTGCAGCAAGACCTGCTCCAAGGTAGGCGGCCACAGAATTGGCGTTTGCCGCGAGTCGTAGAAAAAGGCGATCCTCGACATAAGCGAGCAGCTGCGCCGACGCATAACGCATCTTCGACGTGGTCTGTCCGGCGCGGCGAAGTCGATAGGACAGGGGTTCAACAAGGTTGTGGTCGAAGACCACGATTGCATCCGCTGACATCGCCCCGTTCTTGGTTGCCCCAAACGACAGGATGTCGACGCCCGCTCGCCAGGTCATGTCGGCCGGGCTACAGCCGAGCCGCGCCAAGCCGTTGGCGAATCGGGCGCCATCCATGTGCAGCGACAGATTCTTGTCACGGGCGATTTCACCGATCGCGGCGATCTCGGCGAGAGGGTAGACCGTCCCATATTCGCTGGCCTGAGTGATCGACACCGCATCGGGCTGGGCGCGATTGCGGACTCCCCAAGCCGCCCCGGTAACCGCCTCGCGCAGGATTGGCGGCTCGATCCGAAAATGCCGGCCGGGCAGCGTGAGGAGCTTCGCGCCACCTGTGAAGGCTTCGGTCGCGCCGCCTTCCGCCGTGTCGATATGTGCCTCCTTGTGGCAATAGATCGCGCCATAGGGCCGCACGCAAGTTGCGAGCGACAAAGCATTGGCAGCCGTGCCGGTCGAGACTGGGAACACCGCGACCTCGGTCTCGAACAGCGTCGAGAAGCGCTGATTCAGCAATTTCGAATAATCGTCGTCGCCATAAGCGGCGGCTGGGCCACGATTGGCCTCCTCGATCGCTCGCAGTATCTCAGGGCTGACCGGTGCGACGTTGTCGCTGCGGAAATTCGGGAGCGCTTGGGTTGCATCGTTCATGCCGTCCTCACCTGCCGTCAGATCACGGTCGTTTCGTGTTTGCTTATGCGTCGGTTGATCAGGAGCAACGGGATTGCGGTGACCAGGATAAGCACCGCGGCTGCGGCGGCCGCGAGTCCCGCGCCGGTGCCCTCGATGGCATGGTACATCACGACGGTCGTGGTGACCCAGCCGCTCGCATAGAGCACGATAGTTGCGCTCAACTCGGATGCTGCGGTGATCCAGACCAGCACGAGGCCGCCGACAAGGCCGCTCGCCATCAACGGCACCGTCAGGGTCGCGAAGGTTTTGCTCGGCGAGACCCCGAGATTGATTGAGGCTTCCTCGAGCGAGGGATCGAGCTGATGCACGATTGCCGAGGACGACCGGATCGCGAAGGGCAATTTGCGGACGACATAGGCTATGACCAGGATCAGCCAGCCGCCGGTCAAGATCAACGGCCCGCTGTTGAACGCGATAATGAGCCCGATCGCCAGGATCGTGCCGGAGACCGCAAACGGCACCATGCCGACGAAATCGAGCAAACCAGACAGGCGCGTGCGGTGCCGGGCCACCACGTAGCCGATCGGAGCGCCGATCAGCATAGTGGCGATGGCCGCGATGCTGGCGAGCGTCAGCGTGTTGAGCAGCGGCCGATAGGAGCCCGACAATAAGGTCGCGTAATTGCCCAATCCGAACTCCCAGGTCAGCACGGGGCCACGGAAGCGCAGGAGAGAGATCATCAACACGGCTGCGAAAGGCAGCAGCGAGGAAATCACAATGCCCCAACTCACGACCGTAGCCACCAGCCGCAGTCCCGGTGTCATCGGCAGCTTCGCGGCCGCACTGCGGGCATTGGTTGAGAAGCGGCGCTTGGCGAGATAGTGCCGTTGAACGAGAAGCGCGAGCGCCGTGCAGGCAATCAGGAGCACGCTGAGCACACCCGCAGCAGCCGGATTGGCGTCAGATTCGCCGGCGAACAGCTTGAAGATGTCGACGGACAGGAACGGGCGGTCCTCGGCCAGCACCGCTGGCACGCCGAAATTCTCCAGCGCCTCAATGAACACCAAAATTCCCCCGGCAAGTATCGCCGGCATCACAATCGGCAGCAGCACGGTGCGGATCACATAGGACCGTGAACCGCCGAGATTGCGGGCTGCCTCCTCCATCGAGGCATCGACGGCCTGGAAACCGGCCAGCACGGGCATGACGACGTAGGGATAGAGCGTCAACGTGAACACGATGACGATACCGGGTAGGCCATAGATCGAGCCGATCGGGATACCGATTCCGCGCACGGCGCTAGTGATGACGCCGGCATGGCCGAACAGCAGCACGAGCGCGTAGGCGCTGACGAAGGAGGGCAGGACCAGCGGCAGGGAGGCAAGCGTCAGCAGCAGAGCGCGGCCCGGTATGTCGATCCGGGCAAGACAGAAGGCGAGCGGGATTCCGATCGCGCATGTGAAGGTTGTCGCGAGCGCGGCGCAAAGCAGACTATTGCCGATGCTGCCAAGGTAGTAGCGGCTCTTCACAATCGCCGCATAATTCCCAAGCGTCAGCCCGCCCGTGCCGTCGATCCGTACGCTCGCATCCAGAACGAGCGCCAGCGGGTAGAGCAGAAAGACCGCGAGCAGCACCAGCGCCGCCAGCGCCACGATGGTGGCAAAGCGTTTCATGGCGCCGGATACGCCGTGATCTGGGCAGGATCGTAGGCAAGGGTGAGCGGAGCGCCGGGCAAGACATCAAGTACCTGGCCGCCGAGCGCTGTGACCCGAAGCTGGGTGCCGTCTGGCAACGTTGCGTGGAGACGCTGCATCGGGCCCAGAAATTCGCGTAGCGCCAGACGTGCCTGAACGAGCGGGCCGCCGGAACTGTTTCCCAGCCGCAGGGCCTCCGGCCTGACCGACAGCAATACCGGTGCGCCCGGTGATGCAACCTCGCCTCTGACCGAGAACTCCGTTCCGCCCGCCGCGACAGGGGTGTTGCGGCCATCGAAGGCGCCGGCGATGCCCGGCACCATATTGGTCGAACCGAGGAACTCGGCGACGAATGCGGTCTGCGGCATCCGATAGATGCGTTCGGGCGTGTCCACTTGCTCGATCTTGCCGCGACGCAAGACGGCGATGCGGTCGGAGATGGCGAGCGCCTCCTCCTGATCGTGCGTCACGTAGATCGCAGTGAGGCCGAGCGCCTGCTGGAGCTGTCGGACCTCGATTCGCATTTCGGTGCGCAGTTGCGCGTCGAGGTTGGAGAGAGGCTCGTCGAACAGGAGCACAGCGGGTTCGATCACGAGAGCGCGGGCGATCGCCACGCGTTGCAGCTGACCACCGGAGAGCTGGTGTGGCGAGCGTGGACCGTAACCTGCAAGGCGCACCCGCTCGAGCGCCTTGTCGACACGCGATGCGATCTCGGCAGCCGGGACCTTCCTGGCCTTCAGCCCGTAGGCCACGTTTTCGGCGACGGTGTGGTTCGGGAAGATCGCGTAGTTCTGAAACACCATGCCGGTGTTGCGGCGATGCGCGGGCAGAGCATCGATGCGCCGGTCGTCGAAGGAAATGGATCCGGATTCGACATCGGCGAAGCCGGCGATCATGCGCAGCAGCGTCGTCTTCCCGCAGCCCGAAGGCCCGAGCAGCGTAAACAGCTCGCCGTGCCTGATGTCGAGCGAAATGTCGTCCACGGCCCGCACCGCGCCGAAGGTGCGGGTCAGGCCTTCAATCCGGATCCTGGTCATGGGATCAGCGCGTATTCTGGATCGTGGTCTTCAGCCGCGCGAGGGTGTCGCGCCGGGCCGCTTCCCATTTGGCATCGTCATAAGGCCGCACCTTGATCGCCGAGAAGGGCAGCATCCCGGGTGCGACTGCCTCGAGCTCGATATCTTGACGGGCAGGGCGCCGGAAGGTCGCCTTCAGCAACATCTCCTGGACTTCTTTGCTGGCCAGGTAGTCGACCAGCCGCTTGGCGGGCTCGGGGTTAGGTCCGCCTTTCAGGACGGCCGCGCCCTCGACGCCCGCATATGTACCCTCGGCCGGATAGGTGACGCTCACTGGCGCGCCATTATGGGCCCACAGGAAGCCGGCATATTCGAGGGTGATGCCAAGTGGATATTCGCCGCTACCGATCCCGTCGAACACCTGGGTCGAGCGGTTGAGCACCTTCGCATTGGCAAGCAGCCCGTCCATCCTCGTCCAGGCCGCGTCATCCGCGCCCCACAGCGACAGAAGTGTCGTCGCGGCCGCATATGAGAATCCGGAATTGGCCGGGTCGGTAAAAGCGAGCTTGCCCTTCCATTTCGGATCGAGGAGGTCGGCCCAGGATTTGGGCCCGCTGGTCTTGTCGATCGCCTTGGTATTCTGCCCGATCACAACGACCTGAATGTTGGTGCCCAGCCAAAGGTCGTTTGGATCGCGAAATTGGGCCGGCACGGCTTCGCGGCCCTTGGCCGGGTAAGCCTGAAGGTGTGGACTCGCCAGCCGCAGCAGCGTCGCATTCACACCCCAGATCACGTCACCCTGCGGATTGGCGGACTCGGAGGCGACACGGCGTACAAGGACACCCGATCCGGTCGAGACCACGTCGACTTTGATCCCGGTCGCCTTGGCGAAGCCTTCGGCGACAAGCTTGTTCACGGTGTCGTCGTTGGCCGAATAGAGCACGACGCTCTGCTGGGCCGCGGCCAGCCCGGCCGCGAACAGCGATACCGCGAGCGCCACGACTCGGGCGAGGACGGAGGCAGGACATCTCATCATGGTTCGCCTTTATCGGTTCAGTCGTCGCTCATGTGGTGGCAGCGAGGTACACGGTGGCCGCCTTGAGCCCGGCGCCTGGTTCAATCGGCAAGCCGAGCTTCGTGAGTGAGTCTTCAAGATGCAGAAGGTCGGTCAGAATCGTCGCCGTGCTCAAAGCACCCATCGTGCCAAACCGGATGACGCGGCCAGAGAGACGGTTGCGGGCGCCTGCGATCACCGTGCGGTGATCCTGGTAGAGCTGCCGGACGATGGCACCGCCTTCGAGCCCGTCTGGGACCTTGAAGACCACGACCGTGCTCGAGCGCGGCTCATCGCGGCAAAAATCTGCTAGTCCGAGCGCCGCGCCGCCGGCGCGCAGCGCGGCTGAGAGCTTCTTGTGGCGCTCGAGCACATTGGCGAAGCCTTCCTCATGCATCATCGTCAAGGCCTCTCGCAGACCGTAGATGAGGCTCACCGGCGCCGTGAACGCGGTCTCGTTCTGCTCTGCGGATTTCAGTGCGCGACGGAAATCCCAATAGAAGGTCGATCGCTGCTTGTCCTGCCCGATCACGCGCCATGCCTTGGCGCTCACGCTGGCAAGTGCGAGGCCGGGCGGGCACATCAGGGCCTTTTGCGAGGCTGAGACCACGATGTCGACGCCCCATTCGTCCTGCCGCATCTCGATGCCGCCAAGGCCGCTGACGGAATCTGCGATCAGCAGCGTTGGCCGGTCGCGCACGAGTGCGCCGAGCGCCGCGAGATCGGCCACAATCCCGGTCGAGCTCTCATTGTGCACGGCGACGACGGCGCAATAGGCGTGCTCGTGTAAACGGGCCTCCACCGCGACGATATCGATCGCCTGGCCCCATTCGATTGCGACCGTGTCGACGGTGATGTTCATGGCCTTGGCGATGGTGGTGAAACGCTCGCCGAACTGACCATGCTCGATCACAAGGATCCGGCTGCCGGGCCCCGCCACGTTGACGAGTGCAGCCTCCATGACGCCTGTTCCGGAGCTCGCAAAGAACAGGACATGGTTTGTCGTTCCCAGGATCGGACGGATCATCTTCTCCGCCTCGCTGATCGCGGTCCGGCATTCGGGACCGCGATGGTTGACCATTGTCCGGGCCATCGCCTGCCGCACCCGCTCGGGCACCTCGGTTGGACCGGGAAGCCGAAGACGGTAACCTGCCGAGGCGATGGCGGAGGGAGTCTCTGTGGCCGTCATAGCTTGAAGTCACCGTTCTGGCGCATGTAGGGAACCAGGCCGCCCGCGCGCAGGATCGCCAGCATGATTGGTGGCAGAGGCTCCGGGTTGAGCGTCTCGCCGCTGCGTTCGTTGCGGATCGCGCCGGTGCCGTCGGAGATGAGGATGTCGCCCTCACAAATCCCGCCGGTATCGCAGACGACCGGCAGCAGGCCGTTGTTGATGGCGTTGCGGTAGTAGGTGCGCGAGAATCCTCGAGCCAGCACCGCCGGAATGCCGGCGCCGAGCACTGTCGTGACGGCGACCTCCATGGCCGAACCGCAACCGAAATTCTTGCCCGCCACCAGGATGTCTCCGGGCTGTACAGAGGCAGCAAAGGCAGGGTCGACATGCTCGAACAGGAATTGCTTCAGAACGGCGGGATCGAGGCTCTCCCGCTTGCGGGTCGAGCTGATGATCGAGTCGGTGTTGACGTCGTCGCCAACCAGTCGCGCGCGTCCCCGCAGAGCTGTCATCGCGACACCTCGCGGGGATCAGTCACCGCGCCACGTGTTGCCGTGGCTGCGCAGGCTGCCGGGGAGGCGAGGTAGATCGATGCCTTGGCGTTACCCATGCGGCCCTTGAAGTTGCGGTTGGCCGTCGAGATCACTGAAACTCCGTCTGCCGGGATCACCCCGCAGGTCCCGCAGCAGGAGCCGCAACCCGGCTCGACCACCGTTGCGCCGAAGCCGACCAGGGCGTCGAGCGTGCCGTCGGCCGCCATGGCGTCGCGGACCTCGCGCGATGCCGGCGTGACCACGAGCTGGACGCCGGGCGCGACGCCTCCACCCGCTTCGAGCACGGCGCGGGCCTGATGGAAATCGCGTAGCCTGCCGCCCGTGCAGGTGCCGAGATAGACCATCTGCACCGGCGTGCCGGCCGCAGCCTCGAGTGGCACGACCTGATCCACCAGATGCGGCAATGCGATCTGCGGCGGGAGTGCGTCGAGCGCGATCTCGACGGTCCGGCTGTAGCGGGCATCCGGATCCGGTGCGATCGGTTCGAAGGCTTGGCCGGTGCGACCTTCCAGATACGCGACGGTCTCTTCATCGGCCGGGAAGATGCCGGTCTTCGCCCCCATCTCAACGGCAAGATTGCTCAGGACGAGGCGGTCCTCCAGCGTGAGCGTGGCGAGGCCGGGCCCCGCGAATTCGAGCGCCTGATAGGCCGCACCGTCGGCGCCGAGTCGGCCCGCGAGCGCCAGCGCGATATCCTTCGCATAGACGCCGCTCGGCAGTTCTCCGGTCAGAACGACGCGGATCGAGTCCGGGACGCGCAACCACATCCGGCCGCACAGCATGATTGCGGCAAGGTCGGACGAGCCGATCCCGGTCGCAAAACAATTCAGCGCCCCGTATGTCACGGCGTGGCTGTCGGCTCCAACGACCAAGCTGCCCGGCAGCGCGCGGCCGGTCTCGACGATGAGCTGGTGGCCGATTCCTTCGCCGGCCTCATACAGTGTGACGCCGAAGCGTTTGGCGAAGTCTCGCATCACGCGATGCAGTTTGATCGTTTGCGGGCTCGCGGGCGGCACGTAATGGTCGAGCGCAAAGACCAATCGCGCGGAATCGTGCACGTTCTTCCCGCCCATCGCCTTGAAATAATCGAGCGCCATCGGGACTGAACCGTCGGTACCAAGCGCGCAATCGACCTCGCAGACCACGAGGTCCCCGGCCTGCGCATCCTGCCCGGATTTCCGAGCGAGGATCTTCTCGGAGATTGTACGCCCGGCCATCGTTAAACCTCAGGCATCTCGCAGCCGAGACGGCGGAGCGAGGCGTCGACCCAGCTGCGATCGAGCGTACCGGCTTCGATCGCCGCCATCTGCTTGGTCTCGGCAGCCAGCTTAGTTTCGGCGGCCTCGATCACCGCCCGGCAATCGTCGACGGCGACCGCAAGGACGCCGTCGTCGTCGCCCAACACCAAATCGCCGGGTTGTATGACCATGCCGCCGATCGCGATCGGCCCGTTGATCTCGCCCGGACCGTCCTTGTACGGACCGCGATGGGTGACACCCGCTGCGAATACGGGCAGCGGGTTCGCCCGGATCGCAGCCGCATCGCGGATCGCGCCATGGATGACGATGCCGGCGACGCCGCGCCGGGCCGCTTGCGCGAGCATCATCTCTCCGAAGATTGCGTTGCTGAGGTCGCCAGCCGCATCGACCACGATGACGTCGCCGGCAACTGCCATGTCGAGCGCCTTGTGAACCATCAGATTGTCGCCGGGGCGGGTCTTCACGGTCAGAGCGGGACCAGCCATGCCACCGGCCGCATGCATCGGCCGTAGCGACGCGCCGCCTGAGGCCATGCGTGACATCACATCACTAATATTGGCGACCGGAAGGGCGCGAGCCCGCTTGATCCATTCGTCCGCGACAGCGCGCTTGCGGGAATGGATCCTGAACCCTACGGCCATACCGAACCCCATTGAAAATGGAACGCCGTTACGCATAGTGTAATGGCGATGCGCCGAGGTCAACCCAGAATCGGCGGAACAGGGGATTTCGATGCCGAAGACGCAGGGGGTCGCCGCCGTGCAACGCGCATTGGCGATCCTGGATACCTTCGCCGGAGCCGGCTCGCGCAGCCTGGCCGACATCGCCAAGATCACGGGTTTGGCAAAACCAACGGTAATGCGTTCGCTGGTTTCATTGGACGAAGCCGGCTACGTCGTCCGCCTCAGCGACGGCCGCTACGCACTTGGTGCGAAGACTTTCCAGCTCGGCACCACCTATCGGGCCAATTTCAATCTCGAACAGCATGTGCTGCCGGTGCTTCAGCGGCTAAGCCAGCAGACGTTGGAGAGCAGCGCGTTTCACGTGCGCGAACGCGACAGCCGGCTCTGCCTGTTTCGAGTGGATTCGCCCCAACTAGTACGCGACGTCGCACGGCTCACAAATCTCGCGCCGCTCGATCTGACCTCGACAGGACAAGTGCTGAGGATGGCCCGTTGGGCGGATCGGGTAGATGACGGCGTGCACATCTTCGTTAGCTCCGGAATTTACGACGCCGTGACGGCCTCTCTCTCCACCGCCGTCTTCGGCCACGACCGAGCGCTGGTGGGTGCCATGACGGTCAGCGGCCCCGTCGAACGCATCCGTCGGGCCGATCTCGGAGCGTTGGCGGCCCGGCTCACCGACGCCTCGCATCAGCTGTCGCTTGTGCTCGGCGCGCCACTGCCCCGGGAGGTCGGCGCGCCGCGCATCATCAGCTTGCCATCGGCGGAGACCGGCTCTCCCTGAACCTTCTTCAATTTGAGTTGTTGTTTGGCTGAAGCTTGCCCAAGCTGGGTCGTGATGGATTGGAGTGAGAGTTCAAGTGTTTCAACCGATTAGAGGGCGTCGTGTGCACGATGTGGGCATCAGAAGATCAACAAAGATCTATAGTCAGCCAATACAGGCAGGGCCTCAAAGCTCGTTTCGGTGTCATGGAAAGTGGCGTGGCTTCGACTCGATCTCCTATCCGGCTCGGAATCGAAATATGGTCTGACCTCGCGCAGTTGATCGAGCAGGGCAGGTCGATGAGCGGGGTCGAGATCGCCGCCATTCATCATGAGCGATTGGAAGTTCGGGGGCAGCCTGGCTGCATTGTTGGGGGGATCGACTGCTACTCATCCGCAATGCCCGTGCCGATCCCGAACGATCGCCAAGACGAGTGAATACGGCGCCGATCCGACCGTGCCGTTGAGCATCCTGCGCTTCACCGCCGTGTTCGATTTCAGCGGCAGCCCGACGAACTACGCTGTCGATGGCGATGGCAACGGATCGAATGCCCTGAGCAAGCAACTGGCTGGTCCGCATCTATCGGAGGACGTGCCGCCCGGGGTTTTCAATCGACAACGGATTGACACAGGCGCCGTCCGTCACTCGATGATATCTGTGCATCAAAGTCGGTGATGGGACGCCAAAGCGCGAGGGGGGCCTCAATACGCTGCCATCCTCATTGAGCGGCTAACGATGCGAGGCCATCAGCCGTCCCGCAACGGGCAGGCGCGCGACCAGAATGGAGCCGGTTTCCGACTCCGTGATGTAGAGGTTTTTGTTGTCGGGACCACCATAGGCCACATTGGTCGTGGCGAGGCCCTTGCAGGAGCGGATTCGATAGAGTGGCTCGCCCAGGCGGCTGAATATCCAAGCGGTGCCGAGGCCGGCGTGAGCTATGACAAGATTGTCTTGCTCATCCATCGCCAGGCCGTCGGGGCCGCCCAGGCTTCCGGACAACTGGAGGAATATGCCGACCTTCGATGCCGTGCCGTCCGGCATCAGCGGTATCCGCCAGATCGCATTGCCGCGCGTTGCGGCGACATACAAGATGTGTTCGCTGCCATTAAGCACCAACCCATTCGGGCTCGGCACGTTGCCGACGATCAAGTCGAGCGTTCCGTCGACGCGCAGACGATAGACGCGACCGGTCGGGTCGTGCATGCCGGTCTGCCCCTGGTCCGTAAAATAGATGTCGCCATTGCTGGAAAACACCAGGTCGTTGACGCCCTTGAAGCGCTCCGACCAGCGCCGGTCCAGCACGTTGGTGACTTTGCCGCTATCCGGCTCGAGCATCATGAGCCCGTGGCGATAGTCCGTGATGAATATCCGACCATCGCGTGCGATCTTCAAGCCGTTCGGCTCGCCGTCATATTCTGCGATCAGCGTGAACTCGCCGGCCGGGGAAATGCGGAAGACCCGGCCATACGGAATGTCGACGATATAAAGATTGCCGTTGCGATCGAAAGACGGTCCCTCGATGAAGGAATCGGTCGAAAGTCCCCGGCGGTTCACGACTGCCCAGGCGTTGTCAGGGTCCTTGCGACGAAACTTGTCGGGGAGGCAGGCGAAGACTTCGGTCTGGATTACTTCCGGTGCTGCGTACATCTTTTCATCTCGTCAAGGGACAACAGTGGCCTGCGAGGGCAGCCACATTGCGATTTCAGGGAAGATCACCAGCAGACCGAGCAGCAGGAACATGATCAAATGGAACGGAATCGTGCCCGTGACGACGTCGCTCAGCTTGCCGGTCCAGATGCTCTGGATCACGAAAAGATTGATGCCGATGGGAGGCGAGATCTGGCCCATCTCGATGAAGAGCACGAGGATGACGCCGAACCAGATCGGGTCGATGCCGTATTGGACCAGAACGGGATAGAGAAGGGGCACCGTCACCACGATCATGCCGAGACTTTCGACCAGGCAGCCCAGCACCGTATAGAGCACGAACAGAGCAAAGAAGAATTCGAGCTTCGAGAGCTTCAGATCGACCAGGAACTGGGTGATCTGCTCGCCGACGCCGGCATAGCTGATGGCGTAAGAGAACAGGAAGGCGGCATAGACGATGAACAGGATGTTGCCGCACACGCGCACGGTGGTCTGTAATGCGCGCCAGAGAATTGCGACGCTGAACTCACCCCAGAACATCGCGATGATCATCGCCAGCACACAGCCGACGGCAGCGGCTTCAGTCGGCGTGACCAGGCCGGAATAGATGCTCCCGATCGTGCCGCCGATCAGCACCATGAACGGAATGACGTCGAGCAAGGCCGACAGCAGTTCGCGGACCGATCGGGCGCCGGTTTCAGCGGGTGCGATCCCCGGCTTGAACCAGGCGTGCAGGGCAATGTAAGTCATGAACATCGCGGTCAGCAGCAGGCCCGGCATGACGCCGGCCATGAACAGCTTGGCGACCGAGGTCTCCGTGAAGGTGCCATAGACGATCATGGCGATACTCGGCGGGATCAGGATGCCGAGCGTGCCCCCTGCGGCCAGAGAGCCGGCGGATAAGCGGGGGCTGTATTTGCGCTTCCGAAGTTCCGGCAGCGCGACGCGTCCGATCGATGCAGCCGTGACGACACTTGAGCCGCTGATGGCGGCAAAGATCGCACATCCCGCGATGTTGGTTTGCAGCAAGCCCCCAGGAATCCACGAGACCAGCTTCGACAGGCCGTGATAGACCCGCAGGCTCAACCGGCTCTCCTGCAGGATCTCGGCCATCAGGATGAACAGCGGGATGGCGCTCAGCGTAAAGCTGCTCATGCTGCCCCAGCTGACGAGGCCGATGCCTTTCAGCCCGGCCAAACCGGCGTGTAGCAGCAGATAAATGACGGAAGGTACGGTGATTGCGAACGGGATCGTCATGCCAACGCAAAGCAGGCCGACGAAAATCGCAAGGACAAGGATCAGTTCGACGCCGGGAGTCATCGCTGCGTGCTCCCTTGAAGGTGGCGGATTTTGACGAGAATGGTGCGGACCAGGGCGAAGCCCAGGAGCAGCATGCCGAGCGCCATCGTGGTCTGCGGCAACCACAGCGGCGTTTGCAGCGGCGTGGGAGCCACGTCCTCGGAGCGCCAGGAGTTCATCACGAGGCGCCCCAGTTGCCAGGTGACGAAAGCG
Source organism: Bradyrhizobium sp. UFLA01-814 (assembly GCF_046718885.1). Classification (NCBI taxonomy): domain Bacteria; kingdom Pseudomonadati; phylum Pseudomonadota; class Alphaproteobacteria; order Hyphomicrobiales; family Nitrobacteraceae; genus Bradyrhizobium; species Bradyrhizobium sp. UFLA01-814. The sequence goes on from NZ_JAQOSR010000091.1 coordinate 22,306, forward strand.
GTGGCGATCAGCGACATCAGGTCAAAGATGATCTGCGAAACGATCCGTGCGGACTGTCCAAGCCGGGCCTGGATCAGCTCAACCCGGTGAAACGCGCCATGCGCTTCGGCAACCGACATGCTGAGGAAGGTGGTCGCGACTAGAAGATAGCCGCCGATCTCATCGGTTATCTGAAGCGATGTCGAAAATACGTTGCGCGCGATCGCTTCCGCTCCGATCAGGATGATCATGGCAACCAGAAACAGGGCGCAGAGCGCCTCGGACGCATTCTCGACCGGGCCCGGGCCCGATGACACGTTGTCGATGAAGTGGACGGCGCCGTCAGGCGCCACGTCCTTGATCTCGATGCCGCCGGCCATGATTGATTACCGGCCGAGAGCCGCACGAACCTGTTTGAGCGCTGCCGCGGCATCCGGGCCCTTCGACTTTGCCCATTCATCCCAGAATGCCGAGATCACCTTGGTGCCGGCGTCAATATCGCCGGGCTGTTCCGGCGTGACGGTCATCCCGCCCTCGGCAAACTTCTTGCTGAGACCGTCTTCCTCGTCCGCCATGGCCTTGGTGATCGTTGGCATGTTGTCTGTGATCGCCTTGCGGACCTTGGCCTGGATCTCCGGTGACAGCTTGTTGAAGCGATCCTTGTTCACGATGATGATGGAATTGAAGTAGTTGATGCCCAGCCGATAGTTGAATTTCAGCAGGTCCTTCCAGGTGTTTCCGCCGCCGGTGTTGGCGGTGAGCACGCCGTCGACGATGCTGCGATCCAGCGCCGAGGGGACTTCCGGCGCGCCAAGCGTGACCGGCACGCCGCCGAGCCGCTTGATGAATTCGCCCTGCTCGGGCGAGGTCACGCGGATCTTCTGCCCTTTGATGTCTGCGAGCGAGATCAGCTTCTTGCTCGAGAATGCGACCTGGTAAGGATAAAGGTATTGCCCGAGCACCAGCACGCCTTTTTTCTCGAAGGCCTTTTCCAGGTACGGCGCCATGATGTCGGCGGCTTTCTTGTATTCATCAAGCGAGCGGATCAGCAGCGGCAATCGCAGGACGCCGCCAATCGGCACGTTGCCGAGAAAGTATCCGTCGTCGCCCATCTGCACGACGTCGTCGCTGACCGCCTGGGTGATGGTCGTGGTGTTGATCGGAAGCGATCCGCCGAGGTGCAGCCGGATCGTCAGCTCGCCGGCGGTATCCTTCTCGATCTGCTCGATGATGGCGTTCATGCCCTTGGCCGCTGCAACCGTCGCCACGGGATTGTAGATGTAGAGATCCCATTTCTCGGCGGCGGAGGCGGGGGCGGCCGTTGCAAGGCCCGCCAGTGCAATGGCCCCTACAATTGCATGCGCAAATCCGCGGCGGCTCGTCGGCATCATCGTTCGCTCCCGGTCGTTTATTGTCGTTGAGGAAAACTATGTTTGATCGCGGCCCGGCCAGCAAGTGAACGAACGGTCATAATCAATCGCATATGTGATAAATGCCTGGATCACGCCGAAGCGTATTGATCGTTCTGCGATCACGTAGAAGTTGGACATCCCGCGTGGCGAGCCGGTAGACGCGGCCAACTGAACGAGAGAGTTTCGGAATGGACACGACCCCTGCAGATGGCCCGTTGGGCGGAATCCGCGTCATCGACCTGACCAATGTGATCATGGGGCCGTTTGCGACCCACATCATGGCCGATCTCGGTGCGGACGTGATCAAGATCGAGAGCGAGGAAGGCGATTCCTTTCGCACCTACCGTCCCAATCGCAGCGAGGGCATGGCCGGCGGCTTTCTCCATCTCAACCGCAACAAGCGTAGCGTCGTGCTTGACTTGAAGCAGCCATCGGGAATGGCTGCACTGCACAAGCTGATTGCGACGGCCGATGTCTTCGTACACTCGCTCCGTCCCAGGGCGATCGATAAGCTCGGATCTGGCTATCAGGCGGTTCGTGCGATCAAGCCGGATATCATTTATTGCGGCGCTTACGGTTTCAGCGAGAAGGGACCTTATCGCGACAAGGCCGCTTATGACGACATCATCCAGGCGGGCTCCGGCCTTGCCGCGCTGCACCTTGCCGCGCGAGGCGAGCCGGCATTCATGCCGACCGTGCTGTGCGACAAGCTATCGGGGCAGGCAGTCGCCTATTCGGTGATGGCGGCCTTGTTCCAGCGTGAGCGCGGCGGCGGCGGCCAGGCCATCGAGGTGCCGATGTTTGAGACCACGGCGGAATTCGCCTATATCGAGCATCTGCTCGGCTTTGCCTTCGAGCCCTCGCTTGGAAGTCCCGGCTATAGCCGTGTCGTCAGCCCGCGGCGGAAGCCGTTTCGGACCGGCGACGGCTACATGTGCATCCTTCCCTATTCGGATCGGAACTGGCGCGATTTCTTCGATTTTATCGGGCGTCCCGAGCTGAAGTCGGACGTCCGTTTCTTCCCGCTGGTCGAGCGGGCGTCTCATCTGGAGACGCTTTACGAGATTATCGAACAAGAAGCTCCCAGGCGCTCCACCGCCGCATGGGTCGCGTTCTGCGATGACGTCAGCATTCCCTGCATGCCTGTGCTCGGCCTCGCTGACTTGCCCGATGACGAGCACATGAAGGCCGTCGGAATGTTCGCGCGTGCCGAACATCCGTCGGAAGGCGCGTACAAATCGATCCGGGCACCGGTGTCCTTTAGCTTAGCACCGTTCCGCCTGCGCCGGCATGCGCCTCGCTTGGGCGAGCATACGGCCGAGATCCTGGCAGAGATCGGAATGGACGCTGCGCCGGCGTCTGCCAACAGCGTCAGGAGCAAGTGAGGCGCCGGGCGCATTGCGCTAAGCGAGATAATCTGAAGGAGGTTCAATTGCGCGCATTTCGGTTCGAGTCCCTGACGCTTCCGCCGGAAGCCGATGCGATGCGGCGCAAGGTCCGCGTGTTCCTTGAGGATGAGCGGGCCAATCGACGCTATGCCGCCCACCGGACGTCGTGGTCGACATTCGATCCGGAATTCAGCCGGCGCGCCGCGAAGGCGGGCTTCATCGGCATGACCTGGCCGAGGCAATATGGCGGCGGCGAGTATTCCAACCTCGAGCGTTTCGTCGTCACCGAGGAGATGCTGGCGGCCGGGGCACCAGGCGGAGCGCACTGGATCGCCGATCGGCAGTCGGGTCCTCAGATCCTCAAGCATGGCAGCGAACGTGCGAAGGAGTTGATCCTGCCCAGAATCGCGTCGGGCGAGTGCTATTTCGGCATTGGCATGAGCGAGCCCGACTCCGGCTCGGACCTCGCGGCCGCTCGAACCAGGGCAGATCGGGTGGAAGACGGCTGGATAATCAACGGCGCCAAGATCTGGACATCGAACGCACACCGCGTCCACTACCTGATTGTGCTGGCCCGCACCGGGCCACCCGGCCAGGATCGCCATGCCGGCTTGTCCCAGTTCATCGTGGATACGACGTCGAAGGGTATCGAGATCAGGCCGATCATGAACCTGTCGGGCGGACACGAGTTCAACGAGGTTTTCTTCAAGGACTGCTTCGTTCCGGACGACATGATGATCGGTAAGCCGGGTGAAGGCTGGACGCATGTCACCGGCGAGTTGGCGTTCGAACGGGCCGGTCCGGACCGCTTGATGTCCGATATCCGCCTGCTCGTCGAACTGATCAACAAGGTGGGACACGAACCGAATGAACGCCAGGCCGTCGAGATCGGTCGGCTGGCGGTTCACTTCGCTACGCTGCGGCGAATGTCGTCCTCGATCGCCGGGCTTCTGGAGCAGGGCGGGACCCCGGTCACGGAAGCCGCGCTTGTCAAGGACGTCGGCACGGCATTCGAACGCGAGGTCCCGGAGATCGTGCGGAAGCTCCTGCCGATGGAAGCGAGCCTCGACGATGAGGACGAATACTCGCAAGGACTGGCGCACGTGCTGCTACACGCCCCGTCCTTCACCATTCGCGGAGGAACGCCGGAAATCCTGCGCGGGATGATTGCCCGCAGTCTCGGATTGCGGTGAGAAGGAGCGCATCATGGAAGACATGTCAGCTATCGTACTCGAGCAGGCAGACCGCCTGTTTCAGCAACACATCGACAAGCAGATCCTGCTGGAGGCCGATGCAGGTCATTGGCCGGGGTCGCTGTGGGGTGCTCTGGACGATGCCGGCTTGCCACTCGCCCTCGTGCCGGATGCGAAGGGCGGCGTCGGACTTGCTTCGAGCGTGGCTGCGAGCCTGATCCGCAGGTCCGCATTTCATTCGGTGCCGCTGCCGCTCGCGGAAACCATCATGGCCAACGCCCTGTGGACGGATGCCGGCGGGGAGGTCATCAAAGGAGCCATGACGCTTGCGCCGGTCAATCCGCTGGATCGCATCACGCTCGTAGCGGGCGCCAGGGGCGCGACACTCCATGGCACCGCGCGCCACGTTCCATGGGGCAAGCAGGCGTTGCACGCGCTGGTATTCGCTCGCGAGGCATCCGGAAAGGCGTTCCTCTGTCGCGTGCCCACCGCAAAGATCAGCTCGACCAAGGCGCGACGGAACGTCGCTTGCGAGCCACGCGAAGACATCGACTTCGACGGCGTGCACCTTTCATCGAACGACGTGTCGCCGGCATCCTCCTGCCTCGCCGCAGAGGGTTTGATGCCATTCGGCGCGGCCATCCGGGTGCAACAAATGATCGGAGGGATGGAGCGCTGCATGGACTATGCTTTGGCCTATGCCAATGAACGTGTCCAGTTTGGCCGTCCGATCAGCAAGTTCCAGGCCGTTCAGCACATGTTGGCGATTGCTGCCGGGCATTTCGCGGCAGCGTCGGCGGCCGGCGACGCGCTCTCCGAGGCACCGCTGCTCGGCGACAATGCGTTTGCCGTGGCGATCGCAAAGTCCCGTTGCGGCGAGGCCGCCGGACAGGTTGCCGCCATATGCCATCAGGTGCACGGCGCTATGGGATTTACGCAGGAGCACCCGCTGCATTATGCCACTCGCCGGTTGTGGTCATGGCGCGACGAATGGGGCGCCGAACCGTGGTGGCAGGAAAAAATTGGCCGGGTAATCTGCGCGCGCGGCGGAGAAGGCTTCTGGCCGCTGCTGGTCGACCGGCCGGAAGCTGTCGGCGCCGCCTAAGCTGACGGAGCGGGCCGGAGATAGCGCTGCACGACATCATTGAGCAGTGCGACGATCTCGGCTCGACGTCGTGTCATGTCCTGCAGAGGACCTGACACTGCAACGGCGAGCGCTCTGTTCCATCCGTCGATGCCTTCGGGCAGGGGAATGGCAATCGACCCTGCGCCCGGCGTCACCAGTCCTGCCGAGAAGAAGTAGCCATCACGCCGCGTGCGGCCGACATTCTCGACCACCTGATTGATGTCGATACGCGGAATTCCGAGCGCTGCCTCCGCATTCGTGCGCGTGCAGAGGCCGCGGATCTCTCTGTCGCTACATGCAGTCAGCAGCGAAAAGCCGGTGGCCGACCAGACCACCAGCCGCCGGGATCCCGGCGGAACGTGGAAGCGCATCGCGGACCTCGCCTGCAGCACGTGGATATACTGCGCGAAGATGCCGCTGCGCGCGGCGATGATCACGGTGTCGCCGGTCTTGTGGGACAGCTCTTCAAGCATCCTGATCAGGCTGCCGTTTCTGACCGGGCCCTTGTCCAGCCAGGTCCCGAGCAGGGTGACACGCGGTGAGGGCAGGAAGCTGCGGCTCTCCGGCAAATAGTCCATGTAACCTAGCTCGACCAGGCAGTTGAGGAGGATGGAGGTCGATGATTGCGGAAACGCAAGGCGTTCGGCCACTTCGGCAACCCGCGCGTCGCGCTGAATTTCGTCGAAGAACTCAAGAATCCGAAGCACGCGTCCCGCCGACTTGACCGAGCCCGCTGCGGGAGGGCCATAGCTCGTGGCTTCCGTGATTTGACTGTCTGCGGAGATTTTGGTTCTTCGTGTGGGCATTGTACGACGACTGATCCTGCTATTTTCGCAGACGCCTGGTCTTCTCTCGTTCAGATGTACGCGTCGTCCCGCTGCGCATTTTCAAGGCGATCCCCAATTCGCTGGCCGCATCGCGCACGACAGACAATATTTGCTGGGCGTCGCGTGAAATCAGTTCGGACAGACCGCCGATTCCAAGTCCGATAGGTTGCTCGAGCGGTCCGCGCGGCATCGCAACGCAGACAATACCGGCGCCGAGCGAGATCCGCCCCAGCGAAATCGCAAACCCGGTCCGTCGGATTTGCTTCAGCTCTTCCATAATTTCGGGAAGCGGCGAGACGAATGGATTCGCATTCCATAGATTGGAAACGTCGGAGGGGCGGATGCCTTGTGCTCCTTCGTCCTTGACGCGTCGTTTCGTCTGTTGCCAAAGCTCCTCGACCGTCTGGTCCGGCATCTCCGAGAGCAGCAGTCGCCCCATGCCGGCTTCCATCAGTGGCAGCCGCGATCCCACCGGGATGTCGAGGCGCATCGCGTGACGACCGGGAATCACGTCGATGTAGCGCACGCACAGATCAGACGGGACGCCGAGCAGGATCGTCTGGCTGGTGCGTTCACCAACCGCGACCATCAGCGATCTAACGTCCGCGCGCGAGACGCTCGGCTCGACCCAGTTGCCCAACGCCGCTACCCGGCTGCTGGGAAGGATTCCCCGACTATCATGATCAACGACGAGATAACCGGCATTGATCATGCTCTGTACGATCGTCGACGTGCTCGACTGGGGAAATGCGAGACTTGCCGACAGTTCCGCGATGGTCACGGCCCGCTGTCTGGAATCGATGTACTCCAGAATCTGCAACGTGCGCAGTGACGACTTCACACTGATTCCCAAGGACTTGCCGGATCGTGATCGTGGCATGTTTCCTCCGTTTAATCAGATATATGATATTAAATATCTTATTGACGATCAAGGTAATCTGCGTTGTTCTCTCGGCGAAAACAAATGCGAAGGAAACGCGATGGAAGGCTTGCCGAACACCATGTGGCAGCCCGCGGTCGAGGCCGGGTTCGTGGACGAGGTGCGGCGGTTCGTGAAGCAGCGCATCGTGCCGCTGGCCAATGAGATCGACGCCAAGGACCTGTACCCGGCCGAGATCGTTCGCGATCTTGCAAAGCTCGGCTGCAACGCGATCTCGCTGCCGAAGGAATTCGGCGGCCGCGAACTGGGTTACGCCCACAGCGTCGCCGCCTGCGAGGAGATCGGCTACGGGAGCGCCGCCGTTGCGATCTGTCTGATCACGATCTTCCAGGCGCAGACGATGCTGAACACGTTCGGCTCGGAAAGCCTTAAGCAGCAATATTTGCCGCAATTCGCGCGGGGGCTGATCGCCTCCTACGCTCTCACTGAAGCTTCGCATGGCAGCGATATCCGCAAGCTCGAGACCAAGGCCCGCAGGGAAGGGGATGGCTGGGTTCTGAACGGCGAGAAGTCGTTCATTACGTCCGGCTCGCGCGCCGAGCTTTTTGTGATCCTGGCGCAGACCGATGTCGGCGTCTCCGTCTTTGTCGTTCCCCGCGAGTCCGCCGGCGTTTCGACCTATATCGGCGAGAACTCGGCGACCTTCGGCCTGCGCAACGGCCCGCATGTCAACGTTCGGCTGCAGGACGTGCGCCTTCCGTTCGATCACCTGATCGGGCAGGAGGGCAAGGGCGTTCGCCAGGCCGTCACGACGCTCGACTATTCGCGGACATTGGCCGCCGGCATATCCGTTGGAATTGCACGGGCGGCGTTCGATGCCGCGCTGGTCTTCGCGCGCGATCGCACCGCCTTTGACCAGAAGGTGGTCAATTTTCAGGGTATCCAGTGGTACTTCGCCGATATGCTGGCGAAGATCGATGCCGCGCGTCTGCTGGTCTATGATGCCGCGCGGGCGCTCGACAATCACGACGACGTCATTCGCCGTGCCAGCGCCGCGAAGCTGCTGGCGTCGGAGGTGGCGACCGAGGTCGCAGCGCGCTGCGTCCAGATCTGCGGCGCCTACGGCACCATGGTGAATGCGCCATTCGGCCGCTTCATGCGCGACGCCAAGACCTACGAGATCGGCGGCGGTTCGTCCGAAGTGCTGAAGAATGCCCTTGCAAAGCGTGTCCTGACCTACGCGGCCGAGCTATGATCCTCGAGCGCCTGTCCCACTGGGCGTCAGTCACGCCGCAAAGGCCGTTCGTCGTCACGGCCGAGCGGTCGTACTCCTTTGCGGAGGTTCATTCGCTGTCGCGTCGGTGTGCGACGCTGTTGCGATCGCGCGGCATCGGGAAGGGCGATCATGTGGCGCTGATCGCGGGCAATTCCGCCGCATTCCTGATCACGTGGTTCGGCATCAACGCGGCCGGTGCCGTCGCAGTGTGCCTGAACGACCAGCTGAAGGGTGATAGCATCGATTATCTGGTCACGCAATCCGATGCCAAGCTGATCATGGCCGATCGGGACTGGCTGGAGTCCAGGCGTGGCGATCTTCGAGGTGGCGCCGCAGAACCCCCCTTCGTCTTGATCGACGACGACGAGTTTCTTCGGGAGCTTGCCGGTCTGCCCGAGGGCGAGACCGCGGCCATCGCACCGCATGATGTCTGCACTATCCTGTACACGTCGGGAACGACCGGGCGGCCAAAGGGCGTGATGTGCGCACATGGCGGTTACGCGGCGACCGGCGTGCAGTCGGCCCGGATCCTCGAACTGACCGCCGACGATCGCATCTTCGTCTATCTGCCGCTATATCACACCAATCCGCAGACCTATGCCGTCATGTCCGCATTGACGGTAGGAGCGTCGCTCGGGCTCCGGCGACGATTCTCGGCGACCTCGTTCTTCGAGGACGCGAAGGCTTTGCAGGCGACGGGATGCACGTTCGTCGGCACGGTGCTTGCGATTCTGGCCGCGCGCTATGCCGAGCCGATGCGCGACCACGCGATGCGGTTCACGATCGGAGGCGGTACGACGGCAGAGCTCGCCCGCACCGTCGAGGACCGCTTCGGGTTCAAGGTGCACGAACTCTACGGCATGACCGAGGTCGGAGGCTGGGTTTCCGGGAGTACGGCTCGCGACCACAAGCTCGGCGCCAACGGCCGGGTGCGGCCGGACATGCAGGTTCAGATCGTGGACCCCGACGACAACCCGCTCCCGGTTGGCGAGCGCGGTGAAATCGTGGTTCGTCCGCTCGAGCCGAACCGAGTCCTGCTGGGCTACTACAACAAGCCGGACGAATTCGCGAAAGCGAGCCGGAACTTCTGGTTTCACACCGGCGATGTCGGCAGCTTCGATTCCGACGGATATCTATATTTTCATGGACGCACCAAAGAGCTCATTCGGCGTGGTGGAGAGATGATCTCGCCGCAGGAGCTCGAGGACCGTCTGCTGAAGCTGCCCGGGGTCCGGGATTGCGCGATCGTCGGCGTCGCCGATCCCATCATGGGGGAGGAGGTCAAGGCGGTAGTCGTGACGGACGACGATTTCGATCTGCGCGACGTGCGCAGGCGGCTTGCCGATCAGGTGCCGACATACATGCTGCCTCGGTTCGTCGAGCGAGTTCTCGCGATACCGCGCACCCAGACCGAAAAGATCCTGCGCCGCGAACTGCAATACATCGATGATCGGGTCACCGATCTCACCAATAATGAAAACGGGAGGAATTTGAAATGAAAGGGCTTGCGAGGGTACTTGGTGTACTGGCTTGCTGTCTGGCGACCGGTGCCTGGGCGGGAGACAAATCGGGGACGGTGAAGATCGGTGTCCTGACCGACATGACCGGGGTGTTCTCCGATCTGACCGGAAATGGATCGGTCGAGGCAGCCAAGATGGCGATCGAGAAGTTTGGCGGCAAGGTCAACGGCCGTCCGGTCGAGCTCGTGTTTGCCGATCACCAGAACAAGGCCGACGTCGGCCTTGGTATCCTGCGTCGCTGGTATCAGGTCGACGATGTCGATGCGGTGTTCGACTTCGCCAACTCGGCCGTCGCGCTCGGCGCCGTCGAGATCACGAAGGAGTTCGACCGGGTTATGGTTCCGTCTGGCGTCGGCGCGACCGACCTGACCGGCTCCAAGTGCTCGCCCAACACGATCCACTGGACCTGGGACTCCTATGGAAACGCCAATGCGCTGGTCAAGAGTGTGATGCATCAGGGCGGAAAGAAGTGGTTCTTCGTCACGGTCGACTATGCGTTCGGGCACAGCCTTGAGGAGAACGTCACGAAGTTCGTCAAGGCAGCGGGTGGTACCCTGCTGGGCTCCGTGCGTCATCCGCTCAACACGTCGGACTTCAGCTCCTATCTTCTGACAGCACAGTCGTCCGGTGCGGACGTCATCGTGCTGGCCAGCGGCGGAGCCGATCTCTCGAACGCGATCAAGCAGGCCCGCGAGTTCGGGATCACGTCGGACAAGTACAAGATTGTCGCGCCGCAGTTCAATCTTGCCGTCGTACACGCGGCGGGCCTTGACGCTACGCAGGGTCTGCTCGCCGCCGGCAGCATGAACTGGACCAAGGACGAGACGACGCGAGCCTTCGCGACCGAGCTCGCCAAGCGCAACAAGGGGATTCACCCCGATGCGCTCCAGGGCGGCGTTTACTCCTCGGTGCTGGCCTATCTCGGCGCCGTCGAGAAAGTCGGCAGCACCGATGGCCGCAAGGTGGTCGAATATCTGAAATCGGTCCCGGTCAAGGACCCGCTGCTTGGCGATGGCGTGGTCCGCGCCGACGGGCGTATGACGCATCCGGTGCAGATCTTCCAGGTCAAGTCGCCGAAGGAATCGAAGGAGCCATGGGATTACTTCCGGACTATCGATACGATCCCCGGCGACCAGGCGTTCCGGCCGCTGAATGAAAGCGATTGCCCGCTCGTCAAAGCGTCACGATGACCGGCACACCCTCGATTGCACTCGTCGGTCTCGGTGAGGTCGGCACCAGCTTTGCGAGCGCATTGCTCGATCGCGGTGTCGAGCTGAAGGTTGCCTCGCGCGCATCGCCACGCGCGACGGCCTCGGCGAAGAAGCTCGGCATCGACGTCGACGAGGATGTCGCGCGGGCGGCGAGCACGGCCGACTTCGTGCTGCTGACGATCACCGGCGATGGGCTGCGCGACGTGGTCAAAACAATCGCACCGGTACTACGGGAGCAGGCGATCCTTGCCGACCTGACCGCCGCCGATCCGCCACAGGTGATTGCGGCCGCCGAAACGCTCGGTGCGAACCGTGCGCGGTTCGTCGATGTGGCGATCATGGGCGCCGTCAGCCTGCACGGCATCGGGACGCCCTTGCTGGCGTCGGGCGAGAAGGCAACGGACTTCGCGGAGGCGATGAATGCGCTCGGCTTTTCCGTATCGGCCCGCGACGGCTCCGCGGTTGGCGATGCATCGAGCCTGAAGCTGCTCCGGAGCCTGTTTGCCAAGGGCCTCGATGCGCTGGTCGTGGAGTCGATGCTGGCCGCGGAGGCACTCGGCTTGCGACGGGACCTGATCGAACTGCTCGGCGATTTCGATCAGCGTCCATTGCGCGACCACATCGACATGTATCTGAGGACGCATCCTCCCCATGCCGGCCGGCGGTTGGTGGAGATGGAGCTGGCGGAAACGCAGTTGAAGTCGCTCGGGCTCAGGAGCCTGACCACCCGCGCGACCATCGATCGCTATCGCCACACAACGGACCTGGTCCGGCAGGATGGGGCGATGCCGGGGCTGGATGCTTCAGCGGCCCTGCAATGGCTTCTGGCCGCCGAACGAGCCAGCACAGACAAGAACAAGAGCTGAAGGACATTCGCCGATGGATTCGAAGGAGATGGGTGCGAAGGAGCGGCTGGTCTACGTCACGCCCGCCCTTTTGAAGAGGCAGATCGAACTTGTGTTGTCGGCATGGGGGATGACGCCGGACAAGGTCAACGTGACCGCGGATCTATTGGTCGAAACCGATCTGCGCGGCATCGAATCTCACGGCGCGTCCATGCTCCCTCTCTATGACAAGATGCGGCGCGCCGGCGGACTCAACATGACGCCGCAGCCGCGGATCGTGAAGGAGAATGCCGCCACGGCTCTCATGGACGGCGATGCGGGCCTCGGCCATCCCGTCGCGGTCGAGGCGATGAACCTCGCGGTCACGAAGTGCAAGGCGATTGGCATCGGTGCCGTCTCGGTCGTCAATTCGCATCACTTTGGAGCGACCGGGCTCTATGCCGAGATGGCGGCGCGCCAGGGTGTCATCGCACTTGTCACGTCGTCGGCTCGTACCGTTGCAGTGCTCCCGACCGGCGGCACGACGCCCGTGCTCGGCACCAACCCGATTGCGTTCGCAGCGCCGGCCGGCAGGGGGGATCCGTTTCTTCTAGACATGTCGACCTCCGCGGTCGCCGCCAACAAGGTCAAGGTCTACGCATATCATCAGACGCCGCTTCCGGTCGGCTGGGTGGTGGACGGCTCCGGCAGGCCGGTCACCGACCCCACGGAAGGCTTCCGGACCTGCATGGAGAGCGACGTCGGCGGATTGATGCCGATGGGCGGCACCCGCGAAACCGGCACCCATAAGGGCTACGGTCTTGCCGTGATGGCGCAATTGCTCGGCAGCACGCTGGCGGGCGGCTCGTTCTCGCCGTTTCGCAGCCGGGATACGAAGCCGGGCACGCCCGACAATATCGGTCATTTCTTCCTTGCGCTGGATCCGGATTTCTTCCGTGCCGGCGGGTCATTCGAGGACGACGTCAGCGACATCCTGGATCACCTTCGCGCGACGCCTGCCGTCGATCCGGACAACCCGGTGATCGTCGCCGGTGAGCCGGAATTCGCGCGCAGAGCGGAGCGGCTGAAGACCGGCATTCCACTCAACGATGTGTTTCTGGATGAAGTGAAGGCCGTCGCAACGAGCGCGGCCGTCGATTTCATTCTCGATTCAAAGGTGCAGTGACGATGCTTCATTTCGACGGTGTCATTAAGGATTGTCTCCCTCCGCGACTGGCTTCAACTCCGGAGAGGATCAAGGTTCCGGCTGGCGCGTGGGAGACGCATGCCCACGTTATCGGTCCCGCAGTCGACTATCCTTTTGTATCAGGCAGACACTTCAATCCACCGCCGGCATCGCCTGCCGATTTCGTCGCGATGCTCGACAGGGTCGGCATGCAGTATGGTGTCGTCGTGCAGGTGTCGGTGCACGGAACCGATAACCGGCTGCTCGTCAAGGCATTGCGCGAATACCCCGACAGGCTGTGTGGGGTCGCCGTGATCGACCCCGATATCTCCGACAAAGAGATCGCCGAGCTCAAGGATGCCGGCGTGCGCGGTATCCGCATTCTCGATATCGTCGGCGGCGGTGTCGGCCTGCAGAATCTCGAAGTCCTGGCGGACCGCTGCGCGGAAGTTGGCTGGCACGTTCAGGTCGCGACCCGCGGCGAGACTTATCCCGAAATCGTCGATCGACTGCTTCGACTGCGGGCACCCTTCATCATCGATCACATGGGGTGGTGCGCCGCGGCAAACGGCCTTGACAGCCCCGAATTCCAGGCGGTGCTCCGCATTGTCCGAAACTCAAGCTGCTACGTGAAGCTGTCCGGCGGCTTCAGACTTTCGGCGCAATCCTATCCGTTCCGCGACGTCGTTCCGTTTGCCGAAGCATTGATCGATGCCGCGCCCGATCGGATGGTGTGGGGAAGTGACTGGCCCCATGTCGGTCTCTACGACGCTGCCACTGTCCCGGACGTCGGTGAGATCCTCGATGGGCTCGCCAAGTA
>NZ_JAQOSR010000092.1:0-35428 GCF_046718885.1 Bradyrhizobium sp. UFLA01-814
GCACGACTGCGACAGGCGGGAAAACCAGCCAAACTCGCCCTCATCGCCGTCGCCAGGAAGCTGCTCACGGTCCTCAACGCCATGATGCGAGACCGAAAGCCCATAACAGTTGCCGGCTTTCGCCGGGACGACGATGAGGTTGGTTCGCGATTCAAGACGTCAAACACCGCGTTGTCATCACATGCGCATGCGCATGATCCAGTATTCCAGAGACGGCTGTGCTTGAGCAGAGAGGCCGTGGCGTACTGCATCGCTCACATGCGCGAGCATGACGCGGGGAGAATGAGAGCACACGATTCTCTCCCCACGTCATCCCTGCCTAGTGCGCAATTGCGCACGGGAGCAGGGACCCATACGCCGCAGCGGGTATTGAGAACGGGACTCGTCGTCCCTGCGTCGTTCAACAATCAGCATTTGTGGTTATGCGTCCCTGCTTTCGCAGGGACGACACCCAATATAAGTCGTCGTTTGTGGGTCGGGCAACTCAGTCGCACGCGCGCGCGAACTTTCAGCGCACCAAGCGACTTGATGCTTGCCGGCGGCCCGATGCTTGCCAGCCGCTTGGTGCCCGCCAGCGTAGCTCTCACATCCTGGACAGCGCCAGGCCGAGGTAACCGATCAGCGCACCGGTGCTGAGAATGATGACGACGAGCGCCTGCTCCGAGCGTGCTTGTAGGGTTTTCCGGGTCACGGCGTTGGACGCTCCGTCTTCGAGATCATGCGGTCCAACGAACAGCATCGATTTCCGTTCCGGTCTTTCCCGGGGAACCTTCACGACGTGCCCATGCAGGCCGCACACCCGGCCGAGTGAGCGACGAATGCGGAACAGGAACGCGGCTCGGCTGCTATGAGGGCGGCGCGATCCCCGGAACGGGGAAAGCGCGGCACATCTCGACGCTGTTTGACCTCAGTCGCTTGACGACCACTGCATCTCCCCTCGACCGGAGGGATTCCGCAATGAGTTCGGCGATGAGGCGCATTTCGGGCTCGCCCATGCCGCGCGTGGTCGCCGCCGGCGTCCCGAGGCGAATGCCGCTCGGCCTGAGCGGCGGACGCGGATCGTCGGGAATGATCTGCTTGTTTGCGGTGACCCCGACGGCGTCGAGGATGTTCTCGGCCGCGCCGCCGTCCAGGCCGACGCTGGCCACCGTATCCACGACCATCATGTGATTGTCGGTTCCGCCGGTGATCAACGTCATGCCGCGTTCCATCAACGCTTCGGCCAGGACCTTCGCGTTGCGCATGACCAGCCTTGCATAGGCCTGAAAATCGGACGTCGATGCCTTCTTCAGCGTGACCGCGGTTCCGGCCACAACGTTCATGTGCGGACCGCCCTGCAATCCCGGGAACACCGACGCGTCAATCTTGCCGGCGAACTCCCGGCGACAAAGAACGATGCCGCCACGCGGCCCGCGAAGCGTTTTGTGCGATGTCGTCGTCATCACGTCGAAACCCGCATCGAGCGGATTGCGCAAGGCGTTGCCGGCGATCAGGCCGCCGTAATGGCTGACGTCGGCCATGGTCAGTGCACCCACCTCATCGGCGATGCTCTTGAAGGACGCATAATCCAGATCGCGCGGATAGGAGCTGTAGCCGCACAGCACCAGCTTCGGACGGACGTGCCGGGCCATGGCGCGGAGCTCATCGAAATCGATGGCGCCGCCGTTTGACGGCTGCGTCTTGTAACGGGCGAAGTTGAAGAGCCGCCCCATGTGCGACACGGGCGCGCCGTGGGTGAGATGGCCGCCGTGTGACAGGTCCATCGCCAATATCGTATCGCCGGGCTGCAGCAGGCCGAGATACACGGCCTGGTTCATTGGCGACCCGGACAGAGGCTGAACGTTGGCATGTTCGGTGCGGAACAGCGCACACGCTCGCTGTCGGGCAAGGTTCTCTATCTGGTCCGTAAATTCCTGGCCGCCGTAATAGCGGCGTCCCGGATAGCCCTCGGAATACTTGTTGGTGAACACCGATCCAAGCAGCTCAAGAACCTCGGGATATGTGTAGTTCTCCGACGGAATCAGCTCGACGCCGTCTTGCTGGCGGCGCTCTTCGCCCTCGAGCGCAAGGGCAACTTCCGAATCGTTGAGGTGGAGTTCATTGCGGAATGACGGCATGGTCCGGGCTCCCTAAGACGCTGGATCATCAGCTGAACGGGTTGCCCAGGCGAACGGCGTTGGAACCCTTCGCGCTTCACCGTGGTCAATTCCACGTAAGCTCGCCAGTCGCGCGAGGGGCGAATGAGCCTGCAGCTCATGGCGAGCAGCAGGCTATTCAATCCTCGGCGGTCCCGCAAGGGTTCCATAGCTGGCAGGGTTCCATAGCTGGCGTCGCCGGGAGGCTGACTGCGTAGCAGTAGCACCCGCGAATCTATTCCTTGACGAAAATGTGGGACTTTATCTTCCACTGCCCGTCGGGTTGGCGTTCAAGCAGTCTCACGGTGCTGCCAGAAATTGGCGCCGCCTTCTCATTTACCACTAGCGTGGCCGTGAAATGCGAGGTGGTGTAGGCGTAGTTTCCCATGGACAACACATCGACCAGCTCAACCTTGTGCTCTCTGACGCTTCTTCCCCGCCCGGCAAAGAAACTACGGATTGCCAAAGGGCCGGTGACCGGCTGCGCACCGGGCGGCATCAATCTGCCGTCAGCGGTATACAATGGAAGCAGGGCATCGAAGTCTGCGTTGTTGATGGCGGCATCCCACTTGGCAGCCACAGAGGAAAGTTCGTCGGCAAGTGGGTCTGCTGCTGCATGACCAACGCAAGCACAAGTGAAGATCAAAAGCAGGGCGTATGAAAGAAGAGAAGGGCGGCTCATCCTTGCCTCCTTTAGCTGAGATGCTCAGCGCATGAGCGCATTCGCAAACGCTACAGCTGGGGGAAGCAGGGTCACTAGTCCAAAAAGTGGACTGGAGAGGTGTCTTTCAGCTAGCTAAGACTTGCCCTGCGGCCGCAGACGCCTCACTGGCATATTTGCTACGTGGAAACCAAGCCCGCATGCTGTTCACAAGATGCTTAGGACCGTCGATCTCGATTTTGCCGAGCTCACGCGCCCGTAGCAGCGGCATCTCGTCTACGAAAATCTGCACAAGCGTCAGCAGACTCGCATAGAGGCTGATATCGACCTTGAAGCCGGGGTCATCCCAGCAGAGATCGGCTTCCTCCTTCTTCACAACAAACCACCAGCGCTTCGGCCGAGCGTCCGCAATCTCAATGTACAGCACGAAGTCGCATGGAATGTGCCTTAGATCGAACGAACGGCGCATATTCCACATGAGCCGGCCCGCGTGGAGTTCGTTCGGTGTGAGCTGGCTGCGAGCCCATTTGTGGCCCCAATAGCCCATTGCATCGATAATTGGCCTGGCTTCCCTGGCCGCCTGGGTTGGATGGTACTCCCAATGCCCGTTGTCGCCTGGTTGGCGTGAGACTAGCCCGGCCTCTTCTAGAGTTTGCAGGCGCTTGGAGAGGAGGGTCGGCGACATCTGTGGAATGCCGCGGCGAAGCTGGTTGAAGTGGCGGGACCCCAGCAGCAGTTCGCGGAGCAAGAGCGGGGTCCACCGCTCCGTGAGAATTTCCGCAGCTTTGGCTACGGGGCAAAATGATCCATAGCCTTTCATGACGAGAACTTTAGCATCACGAGGGCCACCAAGGTAGTCCAGTCTCTGGACTATGGTCCCAGGCGCGCCAGTATCGAGGCTCTCCTGTTACGCCTGGTACGCGACTTTCTCGGGACTCGGCCATTCGACGATGCGGCTCGATGTTCGGTTTGCCCGGAGGCAAATGCGGCTCGATTTACCGGTACGCGGCCTCGCTGGCGCCGCCACGGAGGCTCAGCGTTCGCCGAGGTCGGTCTGCGTCAGGATACCCTGCCGCAACGCGAGGCGGACCAGCTCGATATCCGTGCCGACCCCGAGCTTGTCCTTGATCAGGGAATGCAGGTTCGCGACCGTCTTCGGGCTGAGGTGCAGCGCCTCGGCGATCTCCTCGGTGGCGTTCTCCGCGAGCAGCATCCGCAGCACCTCGAATTCCCGCGCGGTCAGGAGGTCGGCAGCCTTCCTCTCGCCGGCAAGGTGGCTGAGCGCGAGCTCGTGGTCGATATCCGGGCTGATCGCGATCTTGCCCGACAGCGCATCCATCACGGCGTGCACCAGCGTCTCCGGCGGGCTGGTCTTGGTGACATAGCCGCTCGCGCCGGCGCGGATCGCCTGCACGGCAAAGGCCGCGTTCTGGTGCATGGTGAACACCAGGATTTTTGCGCGCCTGTCCCACTGCCGGAGGCGGCGGATGGCCTCGATGCCGCCGATGCCGGGCATCGACAGGTCCATGATGACGAGGTCGGGCCCGGTCTCCTTGTAGAGGCGGTAGGCCTCGACGCCGTCGGAGGCTTCGGCGACGACGCAGAGGCCCGGCTGCTTCTGCAGCATCGCCCGGTAGCCCTCCCGGACGACGGCGTGGTCGTCGACCAGCATGATAGTTCGCGCGGCTTGGCTCATGCCGCGCGCTCCACCGGTGCGGCCTCTCGGCTGGCCGCGACGGGAACGATGACGCGGAGCGAGGAGCCGCTGGGCTGTCCGGTCTCGAAGCTGAGCCGCCCGCCCAGCGCAGCGACCCGTTCGCGCATGCCGAGCAGGCCGAGGCCGGACTTGAGCTGGGGATCGCCTTGTGGATCGCCGGGCTGGCCGTCATCGTCGATCGCGAGCGCGATCGCGCTGCCGCCGCCGGGCGGCGCCTCGCGCATCTCAAGCCGCAGCATCACGCGCGTCGCGCCGGCGTGCTTGGCGGCGTTGGTGAGCGCCTCCTGCACGATGCGGTAGAGATTGGCGCTGACGGAGGCCGCAAGGCGCTCGAACGATCCCGATATGATGATCTCGAACCGCGGCTGCCCCCGGCTGCGGCCGTTCCAGCCGGCGACCAGACCCTCGAGGCTGGCCGCAAGTCCGAGTTCGTCGACATCGGGCGGGCGGAGCCGGAAGAGGGCGCCGCGCAACGTCTCCATCATGTCGGTCGCGGTCCGCGCGATGCCGTCGCATTCGGCGAGCAAAGGCGGGCAATCCGCCGCCGCGGTCTGGCGCGCCGAGGCGGCGAGCGCACGGATGGCGGCCAGCGACTGCCCGAACTCGTCATGCAGCTCGCGCGCGAGGTGCCGGCGCTCCTCGTCCTGCACCAGGATCAGTTTTTGCGTCAGCGCGTTGCGGTCGGAGAGTGCGGCGGCGAGGCGCTCGGCGAGCTGGTTGAAGACGTCGCCGATCGCCGACAGTTCGGCGAGATCGAACGCCGGCAGGCGCGCGGCGAGGTCGCCTGCGGCGATCCGCTCGAGCCCGTCGCGGATCTGCCGCGTCGGACGCAGCGCGCGCGCCAGCGCCGCATAGACCAGGGCGCAGAGCAGCGGCAGCGCGATCATGAACACCGCCATCAGCCGGCCGGCATCGTGCCAGGCCTCGGCGGTCGGCACCGCCGGATCGATCCAGGCCACCGCTTCGCCGATGGCGTTGCCGCGCGAAACCACCTGCCGCACCGCCTCGCGGCCGGGATCGAACAGGCGGCGATAGAGCGCCGCGAAGGCCAGCGGCGGCGCGGCCGTGTCAGTCTGCGCGCCGCCGCAGAAGCGTTGGCTGATCTCGCCGCTATTGCTGCGAAAGGCGATGCACAATCCCGGCGTCATGACCGTAGCGGCAACGCTGTCGAGATCGGGAAAGTCGGAACGCGCATTGTTCAGCCACTGGATCTTGCTCTGCTGCAGCTCCAGCGTCTTGGCGGCGACATCGGCAACGGCCGCGATCCGCCCGCGCACCGAGCGGTCGGCCTCGATCAGGAAATAGCCGGAGATGACGGCAAAGCAGAGCGTCGAGACGATCGCCACGCGCAACGTCAGCCGCAGTTTCAGATCGCTTCCGGACCAATTCCACATTGGCGTATCCTCAAGATCGCAGACGAGCCTCGGTG
Organism: Bradyrhizobium sp. UFLA01-814; assembly: GCF_046718885.1. NCBI lineage: Bacteria > Pseudomonadati > Pseudomonadota > Alphaproteobacteria > Hyphomicrobiales > Nitrobacteraceae > Bradyrhizobium > Bradyrhizobium sp. UFLA01-814. The sequence goes on from NZ_JAQOSR010000092.1 coordinate 5,943, forward strand.
CGCGATCGCGGGCAGGGCCGTCATGCACATTAAACGGCAGAACGGAGGCGCCGAGAAGCGCTGCCATAGGCGTTCTTTCGGCGCGGACCGTCGTCGTGAAATTTTCCCGGCACCGGGCGGGAGGCACTCCGCTGCGCGCGGCGGCCAGTTGGCCCAGGATGCGACCGACCCGCCCGCCTAGCACCCGAAAGGCCCAGACCATGCGTCAATCCCGTCTTGTCTTGCTCGCCCTCGCGTTGACCGGCCTTCTGGCCGGACCTTGTCCGCTGCGCGCCGAAACCGGCACGGTGCCGGCATCTCAGCTCGGCGTCAGCATTGATGATTTCAGCTACGTCGACACCTCGGGCGAGGTGATCGACCAGACTGCCGTGCACCAGAGGCGGCTGGATGCGTTGATGCGGACGCTGCGCGCCGATGTCGCCGCGGAGCCGCACTATCGCCTGGTGCCATCGACGGCGCCTGCGGGCGAGGCCCGGATCAAGGTTATCGGCGGCGTGCAGAAGATGAGCACGCTGATCCAGTGGGCCAAGGTGGCGGTCATCGACGTCAGCGCGAGCCAGGTGCTCTACGAGAAGCTCTACACGTTTCGCGGCGACACTGACGAGGCATGGGACCACGCGGCGATGTTCGTGTCGCGCGAGGTGCGCCGCGCCCTTGCAGCCGCGCTGCCGCCGACCGCCGCTGCGGCGCCGATCGGGCTTGCGGTGTTCGAATTCGAGCTCGAGGATACTTCGGCGGCAACCGCGGCCGGTCTTGCCGGCTCCGATGCAGCCTATCTCGCCGATGTCACGAAGGGCGTGCGTGACCGGCTTGCGCAGTCGGGCCGCTACCGCCTGGTCGATACCGGCGGCGCGACCGCGGAGCCCGTCAAGGCACATGCGCTGCGCGACTGCGACGGCTGCGAGGCCGCGATTGCGCAGCAGCTCGGCGCCGATCAATCGCTGATCGGCGTGATCAGGCGGGTCAGCCGGACCGAATACACGGTCGGCTTCCAGCTGCGCGACGCCCGCAGCGGCGCGGTCGTCTCACGCGGCGACAGCGGCCTGCGGATGGGCGCCGATTATTCCTGGACCCGTGGCGCGGTCCGCCTGGTCGGCGACCGCCTGCTCGAGGGCGGGGCGCAGCGCTAGGGATGCGTCGCGGCCGCGGCTGCAACCTTGGCAGGCGGACCATAGCAAAGTGCGATAGCTGCTAGACACACCGTCATCTGGCTCCGGGCTCATGTGTGCGCTATCACCGCCGTCTGATCACCGCACAGGAGCCGCCGATGCGTTTGCCCGCCATCTTCTTCGCTCTCACGCTCGCCGCAAGCCCCGCGGCGGCGGAGGAGCTGTCGGGCACGCTGCAGAAGATCAAGGAAACGAAGAAGGTCACGCTCGGCTTTCAGGAGGCTTCCGTTCCCTTCAGCTATCTCGACGACAATCAGCGGCCGATCGGCTTTGCGCTCGACATCTGCCTGAAGATCGTCGATGCCGTGAAGAAGGAGCTCGGCGTATCTGACATCGCCGTCGACTACCTCCCGGTGACCTCGTCGAACCGCATTCCGTTGATGGTCAACGGCACGATCGATCTGCATTGCTCGGCGACCACCAACAGCGCCGACCGCCAGAAGCAGGTGACCTTCACCAACACGCACTTCCTCAGCGCGACACGCTTTGCCGCCAAGAAATCCGCTGAGATCAACACGATCGACGATCTCAAGGGGAAGTCCGTCACCGCTGTTGCGGGCTCGGTGAACCTCACGCAGCTCATCAAGGTCAACACCGAACGCAAGCTCGGCATCAACGTCCTCCCGGCCAAGGACCAGGCCGAGGCGTTCCTGATGCTGGAGACCGATCGCGCCCAGGCCTACGCGCTCGACGACGTCCAGCTCGCCGTCGCGATCGCGCGATCGAAACAGCCTTCGCTCTACATGATCAGCGAGGAGGCGTTCTCGAAGGCAGAGCCGTTCGGAATCATGCTGCGCAGAGAGGACATCCCGTTCAAGACGCTCGCCGACCGCGCCACGGCGGAGCTCTACAAGAGCCCCGAGATCGAGGTCATGTACAGGAAGTGGCTGGAAGCGCCGACCCCGCCGAAAGGCATCAATTACAACGTGCCGATGTCGCCGGCGCTGCGCCACGCCTTCGCCAATCCGAGCTCGAGCTTCGATCCCGATGTGTACGAGGTTGCGAAGTAGCAGAAAGTAGCCCGAATGAGCAAAGCGACATGCGGGTAAGGTCCAGCTTGAATCGATGGCGTGACCCCGGATATCGCGCTCGCTCATCCGGGCTACAATTGGCCGACAGGGCGGCGGAAAACAGATCGCCGCGTCCAGCCATCAATCCATGGAACGGCTTTTCGCGCGCATGGCGAAAAACGAAATAGCGTCTCATATACATCGGGCGGTTTTCTCTTAAGCTCGCAGCAGTTGTGACTGTTGTTCAGGAGCTCAAGCCGGTGACTACGCCATTTTCGCTTTCGCGACGTTCTGCGCTCGGCGTGCTTGCCGGAAGTCTGATCACCGGCGGTGCGCGCGCGGAGACCGGGGCGGGGGGCGGCACCGATCTCAGCGGCGTTACATTGCGCGTTGCCTACTACAAGGGCGGCTGGCGCCAGCTGTTGCAGGCCGCGGGCGAGGACAAGACGCCGTACAGGATCGAGTGGAAGGAGCTCAACAACGGTGTGCTCCACATCGAGGCCTTGAACGGCGACGCGCTCGACATCGGTTCGGGCAGCGAGATTCCGGCGATGTTCGCGGCGCGCCAGAATGCCAAGGTGCGCTTCGTCGCTGTCACCCATGAGGATCTCAACATCCAGGTCACGGTGGCGGCGAAAGACGCGCCGATCCATTCGATCGCTGATCTCAAGGGAAAGCGCGTCGGCTATGTGCGCGCGACCACGGCGCATTATTTCCTCGCCAAGCAACTCGAGGAAGCCGGCCTTGCGTTTGGCGATATCGAGGCCATCAATCTGACGCCGTCCGACGGCTATTCGGCGTTCGCCTCCGGCAAGCTCGATGCCTGGGCGATCTACGGCTATAACGGGCAACTCGCGATCGCCAAGCAGGGCGCGCGGCTGCTCAAGACCGGCGCCGGCTATCTCTCGGGAAATTTCCCGATCTACGCCAATCCGAAGGCCGTCGACGATCCGCTGCGTCACGCGGCCGTGAGCGATCTGCTGCTGCGGATCCAGCGCGCTTATGCGTTCGCCAACAAGAATTTTCCGGTGTATGCGGCCGCGCAGGTGGCGGAGACGCATCTGCCGCTGCAGGACATTCTCGACCAGTTCGCCCGTCGCAGCGACGACTTCGCGCTCGCCGGGGTGACGCCTGACGTGCCGGAGACGCACCAGAAGGTCGCCGACACCTTCCTCAAGCTCGGCGTGCTCGACGCGCGCGCGGAGGTTGGAAAATTCTGGGACACCAGCTTCAACGAAGCAATCGCGGCGGGCGCGGCGAGGCTCGCGAAGCTCTGACCGCGATCTGGCCTGTATAGGCTACGTCATTTGTGGGCGCGCCCGCGCAAATCGATTGTGGTTCTCGGAGATCGTTCACTCACCCCGCGACCAACAGCAGTCCGCGTGCACCTCCAATGATTTACGGCCCCAGCGTGACGGCTGGGGCCGCAGGAGGTCGTGTGTGCCTCTGGGGCAATGAATCAGAGGACAGCCGGTGAACCGCACACCGATGACTATGTTCCAACCGGCTGCGGCCGGCCGTGCCATGCTGCCATGCAGACTGAGAAGCTTGCGGACCGCGCCAGGACCGTACCATCATGACGTCGGCCGGCCCGAATCGAATGCGGGCCCGGTGGACGCCCCCCAGCGTTGGCTCTCGGCCCCAAAGGGTGTCGGGGTCACATTTCCGCTTGCAGCTGATTTTTTCCGTTATGCCGATTGTTCTGCGGAGCCGACATTGAACCACGACGCATTGGCCAAGCTCACCGTCACCATCATTGTCCTGGTCGCGTTGCTGGTATGGCGCGTTGCCGACCAGAAGAAGTCGATTGAATGCGGAGCAAATTGCCCGACCGACCTCTCCGCGAGCCGCAAGGCCGCTCAATAGGATCGGAACACCTTCGCTCGACCGCTCGTGTCGAACCTGCGCCGATCGGGCTCAGCGAACTTTGTGCCGGCGCCATCCGGGTTATGGCGCGCTGCCTAGCGCTTTGCGGGTGGGCCGCTCTTGTTGCCGGGCTGTCCCTTGACGTTCGACGAATCCTGTTCCTGGACATGCAGGTTTTGCGAGTTCGAACCGACCGTGCCTTGCTTGGCGGGCGGCCCGCTCTTGTTGCCCGGAGCGCCGGCGATCCCGGTTCCGGAACTCTGAGCGCTCGGAGACGTCGTGGCATCTGGGGAACCGGCGGCGGTATCGGGGCGTCCCGGAGGCGTTGCGGCCGCGCCGGGCTTGTCCTGATCGCCGACGTAACCGGATTCACCGGAGTTGCGGGTCTTGGCGCCCTTGTCGGCCTCGTTTTGCAGGTTCTGGGCAACCGCGTGTTGCGCCAGGATCGGGCCGGTTGCCATGGCACCGGCGATGAGCAGTGCGATCGTGCGGGTCCTCATGAGTGTCCCTCCTCTGGGTTGCCGGGGACAACACGCATCGCGATCATCATTTCCTATGCGGGCGAAAAATCGCCGCGAGGGAACAGGCATGGCGAACGTGCCGCGGCTCGCTACAGCGATCCGTTTGAGTGGCCGCCGCGTGCCTCTATCGGCCATCGCGCGGTGCGTATATCGTCCGCGCCAAACACAAGATCGGTCCCGCGCGCCGGGTAACGACGCATAATGAGGAAGCGATGTCCGACAAGCTGCTGTTTTCGCCAATGACCATCCGCGGCGTCACGCTGAAGAACCGCATCGTGGTGCCGCCCATGCACCAATATTCCGCCGAGAAGGGCTTTCCGACCGACTGGCATCTGATGAATGCCGGCAAGTTCGCCGCCGGCGGCGCCGGTCTCGTGATCGTCGAATCGACCAAGGTCGAGCGGCGCGGCTGCGGCACGATCGGCGATCTCGGCATCTGGGACGACAAGTTCATCGCGCCGCTCAGCCGCCTGGTGGGCTTCATCAAGCAGCAGAACGCGGTCGCCGGCATCCAGCTCGGCCATTCCGGCCGCAAGGCGCGTGCGAGCCGGCCCTGGGAGGGCGATCGCCCGCTCGAACGCACCGCCGAGATCGAGGACTGGGATGCCTGGACGCCGGTGGCGCCGAGCGCGATCGCCCATAGCGAGCGCTGGCCGGTGCCGCGCGTGCTGGACACGCACGAGGTGAAGGACCTCGTCGCGGCCTGGGGGCAGGCGGCACGACGCGCGCATCAGGCAGGGTTCGAGGTGCTGGAACTGCACGGCGCCCATGGCTATCTCGTGCACGAATTCCTCTCCGGGCGCTCCAACCAGCGCAGCGACGAATATGGCGGCTCGGAAGCCAACCGGATGCGCTTCCTGATCGAGGTCACCGAGGCGGTGCGGGCGCACTGGCCGGATCACAAGCCGCTGTTCGTGCGGCTGTCGGTCGAGGACAATGCCGGCTGGGGCCCGGAGCAGAGCGCGCGGCTCGCCAGGATCCTGAAAGCGAAGTGCGTCGATGTGATCGACTGCTCATCGGGCGGAATCAGCGAGATGGCGCCGATCCTGGGCAAGGAGATCAAGTACAACTATCAGGTGCCGCTCGCGGAATATGTCCGCGCCCATGCCGATATCATGACCATGGCGGTCGGCCTGATCATCCACGGGGACCAGGCCGAACAAATCCTGCGTGATAAACAAGCAGATTTGATCGCCGTCGGCCGGGAAATCCTCAATAACCCGAACTGGCCGATGGACGCCGCGCTCAAGCTCGGCGTCGAGGGGCCGTTCCGTAATGTTCCTCCGCAGTTCGGCTATTGGCTGGGCACGCGGGCCAAGCGCGGATTCGGCACCCAGCCGTCGACCTGGCAGAACGGGTTGCGGGAGACTGGGCCAAAGGCCGACCAAAGGCTGACAGGGGGCTGACAAGAGGCCGATCCGGCCACCGTGACAGGACCGTAATGGTCCGGTGACAAGGCGGCCTTGATCCGACCAAAAAGCCGTTGTGTGGTGCCCCGCGTCGGGGTGGGGCCGAATGTTGCGAAACGTTGCCGGCCGTTAGCGAAGGGATCACGGATAATGCGCAAACATGTTGGCTTCTTGCTCGGGACGGTCGCGGGCGCGTGTCTCACCCTGCTCGTGGCCTCGCCGCAGGGCGCGAATCTGTTCGCCGTCGCCAACGCCGCCGCGCATTCCGACAACAGCAACACCTATTCGCAGCTCAATCTGTTCGGCGAGGTGTTCGAGAAGGTCAAGACCGACTACGTCGAGAAGCCCGAGGACTCCAAGCTCGTCGAGGGCGCGATCAACGGCATGATCTCCTCGCTCGATCCGCACTCCCGCTACATGAACGAGAAGGGCTGGGCGGAGATGCAGGAGACCACGCATGGCGAGTTCGGCGGGCTCGGCATCGAGGTCACCATGGAGGACGGCTTCGTCAAGGTGGTGGCGCCGATCGACGACACGCCGGCCTCGCGCGCCGGCATCATGTCGGGCGACGTGATCACCTCGATCGACGACGACCAGATCCAGGGCATGACGCTCGACCAGGCCGTCAACAAGATGAAGGGCGCGCCCAACAGCTCGATCCGGCTGAAGATCATCCGCAAGGACGCCGACAAGCCGATCGAGGTCTCGATTACGCGCGAGATCATCCGCGTCCGTCCGGTGAAGTATCACGTCGAGGGCGGCGACATCGGCTATATCAGGATCACCTCGTTCAACGAGCAGACCACCGAAGGTCTGCGCAAGGCGATCGGCGATATCCAGAAGCAGGTCCCGCAGGACAAGCTCGCCGGCTACGTCGTCGACCTCCGCAACAATCCCGGCGGCCTGCTCGACCAGGCGGTCTCGGTGACCTCGACCCTGATGCAGCGCGGCGAGGTGGTCTCGACCCGCGGCCGCAATCCGGAAGAGACCCAGCGCTTCACCGCGCATGGCGGCGACATGACCAAGGGCAAGCCGCTCGTCGTCTTGATCAACGGCGGCTCGGCCTCCGCCTCCGAGATCGTCGCCGGCGCGCTGCACGACCACAAGCGCGCGACCCTGATCGGTACCCGCTCGTTCGGCAAGGGCTCGGTGCAGACCATCATTCCGCTCGGCACCGGCAATGGCGCGCTGGCGCTGACCACGGCGCGCTATTTCACGCCATCAGGCCATTCGATCCAGGCACTCGGCATCAAGCCCGACATCGAGGCGCTGCAAGACGTGCCGGACGAGTTCAAGACCCGCTCGGAGATCAAGGGCGAGGCCTCGATGCGCGGCCATCTCTCCGCCGAGGGCGCCGAGCAGACCGGCTCGCAGTCCTACGTCCCGCCGGACGAGAAGAACGACAAGGCGCTGGCCGCGGCGTTCAACCAGTTGCGCGGCGTCACCGTCAATGCCGATGCCAAGAACGCCGACACCAAGGCCGCGCAGAAGCGGCCGGTGCCGAACTAGAACCTGACACATGTAGCCCGGATGGAGCGAAGCGAAATCCGGGAGCGGTCTGCGCGTTTGCAAGGTCCCCGGATTGCGCGGAGCCTGTCATCAGGCGCGCGTTAGCGCGGCCTGTTGGCTCCATCCGGGCGCCGTCGCAGGGGCGTGCCGCCAAAATATCGAAAACAACCCCATGCAAAGTAGCCGGTGGTGGCTGGCGCTCGACCAGGCAATTGACACGTCGGGCAATTTCAGGGTATTCTTCTAATATTCCGAAATCGTGCAGGCGCGCCCTCTGGCTCCCGACTTCCGGGCAGCCTTACGCCGCGCCGGCGACGGGTTTGCGCCGGCGCGTGGTGCTCGCGCCCGCGGCGGGGCCGCGGCGATGTCCGGCCAGCAGCTCGCGGATCTGGGCTGCCGGTTTCGGCGGGCTGAACAGATAGCCCTGCATTTCCGAGCAGCCGAGCTCGCGCAGCAATTGCTGCTGCTGCGCGGTCTCGACGCCTTCAGCCGTCGTCGTCATGCTGCGCTCGGCGGCGATGTTGACGACCGCCTCGACGATGCCGGCCGAGCCCTGCGGATCGGCGATGTCGGTGACGAAACAGCGGTCGATCTTGATCTTGTCGAACGGGAACCGTTTCAGGTAGCTCAGCGACGAATAGCCGGTGCCGAAATCGTCGAGCGCGATCCTGATCCCGATGGCCCGCAGCTGGTGCAGCGCGGCCAGCGCCGTCTCGTCGTCGCGGATCAGCACCGCCTCGGTGATCTCGAGCTCGAGCCGGCTCGCTGACAGCCCCGACGATGCAAGCGCCGCGATCACCTTGAGCGCCAGCGTGCCGCTGCGGAACTGCACCGGCGAGACATTGACGGCGAGCCTGACGTGGTCGGGCCAGTTCACGGCTTCCTTGCAGGCCGTCATCAGCACCCATTCGCCGAGCTGGTTGATCAGGCCGGTCTCTTCGGCGATCGGCACGAATTCGGCCGGCGAGATCATGCCGCGCTGTGGATGACGCCAGCGCACCAGCGCCTCGCAGCCGGTGATCTCGTTGCTGCGCAGGTCGACGCAGGGCTGGTAATGCACTTCGAGCCCGCTGCCGGCGGCGATCGTCTGCCGCAACTCCATCTCGAGCTCGCGGCGGGCGCGGGCGTCGGCATCCATCGCCGGCTCGAAGAAGCGGAAGACGCGCCGGCCGGCCGACTTCGCCGCATACATCGCAAGATCGGCGTTCTTCATGATCTGGTCGAGATCGGTGCCGTCCTTCGGCGCCAGCGCGATGCCGATGCTGGCGTCGGTCGTGACCTGATGGCCGAGGCATTGATAGGGCGCGCGGATCACCTCGTAGATGCGCGCGACGAGGTCGGTGACCTCGGCCTCGCTCTTCACCCCGGTCTGCACGATCGCGAACTCGTCGCCGCCGAGGCGGGCGACGAAATCGCCTTCGCCGATCACGCCGCTCAGCGTCCGCGCCACGGACTTGAGAAGCTCGTCGCCGACCATGTGGCCGAGCGAGTCGTTGACGCCCTTGAATTCGTCGATGTCGATATAGAGCACCGCAAGCTGGCTGTCGGGGGTGACATGCGGCAGCTCGCGTCTGATCTCCTCGTGGAACAGCGCGCGGTTCGGCAGGTCGGTGAGAGCATCGTAGTGGGCGAGATGCGTGATGCGCTCCTCGGCACGGCGGCGCTCGGTGACGTCCTCGTGGGTCGCAAGCCAGCCGCCATCGGCCAGCGGCTCGTTGACGACCTGGATCGAGCGCCCGTCGGGCGTCGTGATCACCATGGTGTTGCGGATGCCGACGTCGCGCAGCACGAGATTGACGTAGCGCTCGACGTCGCCCTGGAACGAGCCGGTCCGGTGTCGATGCACGATGACGTCGCGGAAGCTGCAGCCGGGCCTGATGATGTCGGCCGACAAGCCGTACATCTCGATATAGCGCCTGTTGCAGATCACGAGGCGCTGCGCGGCATCGAACAGCAACAGCCCCTGCGTCATGTTGTTGACGGCGGTGTCGAGCCGCAGCTTCTCCAGCGTCAGGCGCTGCTGCTGGGCGCGATGCTGCTGCACCAGCTTGCGCACCACCAGCGTCAGCAGGATCGCAATCGCCAGCACCGAGATGCTGGTCACCGCGATCAGGATGCCGATCTGCTCGCGCCAGTTGGCGAGCGCCGCCTCCGTGGTGCTCGTCGCGACGACGACGATCGGGAACTTGGTCAGCGCCCGCGACGACACCAGGCGATCCTTGCCGTCGACCGGGCTGGCGAGCCGCGTCGTGCTCTGCGGCAGCTCGAACACCTGCTGCTGATTGGCCGGACCGTTGCGGAAATTCCTCCCGATCAGGTCCTCGACATGGGGATAGCGCGCCAGCAGCGTGCCGTCGCGATGATGCATCGAGATCGCGGCGCCTTCGCCGAGCGCCACCGTGGAGAAGAACTTCTCGAAGGCCGCCGGTTCGATGCCGCGGCCGACCACGCCGAGGAATTCGCCATGCGGACCGGTCACCTTGCGGACGATCACGGTGGTCCAGTTGCCGGTGATGCGGCTGACCACCGGCGCGACCTGCATGTCGGGCGAATAGGGGCTCGATTTGAAGATCTGGAAGTAGGGGCGGTCGGCAATGCTGGCCTGCGGCAGCGGCCAGGCGCCCGAGCTGTTGATCAGAACGCCGTCGGCGTCGAACACGTTGAGGCTGCCGACATTGGACAGCGCCTCCATCTTGGATTTGAGCATCGCATGGATGTCGGCGGCTGACATCCGGCGCTTGTAATTCTCCGGTGTCGCGATTCCGTTGTCGCGCATGAACGCGATCAGGTCGCGCTGGACGACCTCGAGATCGTCGAGCTGCTGGTCGAAATGCCGCGCCAGCAGCAGCACGGTGTTCTCGAGCTCACGCTCGCTGTTGTGCAGGGCGCGATCGCGGAAATTCTCCGCCATCAAGGTCGCGCCGATCGCGATCGCGGCCATCAGCACGGCGCCACCGAGGATCAGCCAGCGGATCGGACCGCTGCCGATCACCGACTTGATGTTGAACGTGGCGCTGCCGTTTGGATTCATCTGCCGCAATCGCTTCCAGGCGTTTCACCCGGAAGTAGGTTTCGTGCACCCCCGGCCCGCGAAAGTCGTATCCAATCGAAATGGAGCGCGGGTTAGCGAGATTGGTTAACGAAACCTTGCGGACATTCGCGACAGGCCGTCGCTTGCGCAGCGGTCGCGGATCACGCGCCGGCGCGATAGTGCCCGGACTTGCCGCCGATCTTCTCGACGAGGTGGATGCCCTCGATGCGGATGCCGCGGTCGACCGCCTTGACCATGTCGTAGATCGTCAGGCATGCGACCGAGACCGCGGTCAGCGCCTCCATTTCGACACCGGTCGGCCCCGTCACCTTGACGCTGGCGCGAACGATGCAGCCGGGCAGCTTGCGGTCGGGTGTGATGTCGATCGTGACCTTGGTCAGCGCCAGCGGATGGCAGAGCGGGATCAATTCCGAGGTCCGCTTCGCCGCCATGATTCCGGCAATCCGCGCCGTCGCCAGCACGTCGCCCTTCTTGGCCTGGCCGGTTTCGATCAGCGCAAGCGTCGCCTTGCTCATCAGGACGCGGCCTTCGGCGACGGCGGTCCGCTCGGTCGCGGGCTTGGCCGAGACGTCGACCATCCGCGCCTCGCCCTTGGCGTCGATGTGGGTGAGGGCGGGGCCGGGGCCGGACTGCTTGGCCTTGGTCTTGCCCTTGCTGTTCCGCGCCATTGCGTCAGCGCGTTGCGGTGGCGCGCGGGGCGGCCTGCCGCGTCAGCAAGACGCGGGTGGCAGCGGTGACGTCCTGCTGCCGCATCAGGCTTTCACCGACCAGGAAGGTCGACATCCCGACCCGTTCGAGGCGGGCGAGGTCGTCCGGCGTGAAGATGCCGCTCTCGCCGACCATCAGGCGGTCGCGCGGGATCAGCGGCGCCAGCGCCTCGCTGGTCGCGAGCGTGGTCTCGAAGGTGCGCAGATTGCGGTTGTTGACGCCGATCATCGGCGAGCGAAGCTTCAAGGCACGGTCAAGCTCGGCTCGATCATGGATCTCGACCAGCACGTCCATGCCGTAGCCGAGCGCGGCGTCCTCGATCTCACCGGCCGCCGCGTCGTCGAGCGCGGCCATGATGATCAGGATGCAGTCGGCGCCATGGGCGCGCGCTTCCGCCACCTGGTAGGTATCGAACATGAAATCCTTGCGCAGCACCGGCAGGCTGGTCGCCGCGCGAGCCGCCACCATGAAGTCGAGATGGCCCTGGAACGAGGGCGCATCGGTCAGCACCGACAGGCAGGCCGCGCCGCCGGCCTCATAGGCTTTCGCGAGCACGGGCGGATCGAAATCGGCCCGGATCAAACCCTTCGAAGGCGAGGCCTTCTTCACTTCAGCGATCAGCGCATAGTCGCCGCGCGCATGCTTGTCTTTGAGGGCGCGGACGAAGCCGCGCGGGGCCGAGGCCGATCTGGCCTGCGCCTCGACCTCGGCGAGCGGATGGGCGCGCTTCGCGGCGGCGATCTCCTCGCGCTTGTACGCCTCGATCTTGGTCAGGATGTCGGACATGTTTCGCGCTCTCACCCGTTCGAAACCGCGACCAGATGCTTCAGCCGCGCCGCGGCAGCGCCGCTGTCAAGTGACTGCGCCCCGATCGCGACGCCTTCCTTGAGGTCCTTGGCACGGCCGGCCACGATCAGCGCGGCGGCGGCGTTGAGCAGGGCGACGTCGCGATAGGCGCTCGGCTTGCCCTGCAGCACGCTGGAGAGCGCGATCGCATTGGCATCGGCGTCACCGCCCTTCAGCGCCTCGCCGCCGACGCGGCCAAGACCGGCGTCCTCGGGCGTCACCTCTGATGTCCTGATCTCGCCGTTCTCGAGCGTCGCAACGAAGGTCGGGCCGGTGAGGGTGATCTCGTCGAGGCCATCGGAGCCATGCACGACCCAGACCTTGTCCGAGCCGAGGTTCTTCAGCACCTGCGCCAGCGGCTGCACCCATTGCCGCGAGAACACACCGACCATCTGCCGCTTGACGCCGGCCGGGTTCGACAGCGGCCCGAGCAGGTTGAAGATGGTGCGGGTGGCGAGCTCGACCCGGGTCGGACCGACATTCTTCATCGCCGGATGATGCGCGGGCGCGAACATGAAGCCGATGCCGGCCTCCTTGACGCAGCGCCCGACTTGTTCGGGCGTCAAATCGAGCCTGACGCCGAGCGAGGCAAGCACGTCGGCGGCGCCCGAGCGCGACGACAATGCGCGGTTGCCGTGCTTCGCCACGGGCACGCCGGCGCCGGCCACGATGAAGGCCGCGCAGGTCGAGACGTTGACCGAGCCGGAGCCGTCGCCGCCGGTGCCGACGATATCGACGGCCTCCGCCGGCGCGGTGACCGGCAGCATCTTGCCGCGCATCGCGGTGACGGCGCCGGTGATCTCCTCGACGGTCTCGCCGCGCACCCGCAGCGCCATCAATAGCCCGCCCATCTGCGAGGGCGTGGCTTCGCCCGACATCATGCTGTCGAAGGCGGACGCCGCCTCTTCACGCGTCAGCGTGGCGCCGGTGGCGACTTTTCCGATGATCGATTTCAGGTCGTCCATTCGCTGGCTCAGGGTCTGTTGTTGGAGCTTGATCGCCGCGCAGCGCGCCGTCGCGCTGTCCCGATCATGCTCAATTATTTGCGCCTGTCACCTGTGCGAAGGCTGCCTGGTTGATGGTCACGCCGATATCGGACTCGATCTTCGTGACATATTGCGCGACCTGCTCGTCGCTGAGCGACCGCCGCAGCGCCTCGGTGAGCTGCTTGGCCGCATCCGACGCGAAGTCGACCGGCGGCACCGTCACATTGGTGACGCGGAAGACCACCCACTGGCTGCCGCCGGCGACGGAGGTCTGTCCGTCGCCGTCCTTGGCGGCCCGGAATGCGGCTGCAATCACGCCTGCCGGCACGGCAGGCAGCGAGGCCTCGCGGTTGAAATTCGCCGCGCTTTCGACCTTGACGCCGACAGCGGCGGCTTCGTCGGCGAGCTTGGCGCCGCTGTCGAGCTTCTGGACGATCTCAGTCGCCTTGGCGCGCAGCTTGGCGGAGATCTGATCCTCGCGCCACTTGGCCTCGACCTGGTCGCGAACCTCGTCGAGGCTGCGCTCGCGCGACGGCGTGATGCCGAGCACGTCGTACCAGACATAGCCGCCACTGAACTGGATCGGGTCGTTGTCGACGCCGACGTCGCTGTTGAAGGCCTGCGACACCACGTCGAGGCCGCGCGGGATGTTGGTCGCGACCTGGCCGTTCGGCAGCCGCCCGGAGCGATCGACCGCGTCGATGGTGACGGGCGTCAGCTTCAGCTTCTGTGCGGCTTCGACGACGCTGGCGCCGCCGCCGCGCTCGTCTTCCATCTTGTCGCGCAGCTCGGCGACCTTGGTGCGGGCACGCTCGGAAGCGATCTCGTTCTTCACCTGCTGCGCGAGGCTCTCATAGCTCGGGGTCACGCCGGGCTCGACCTTGCCGACCTTGACCAGCGCGACGCCGAAGCGGCCCTGCACCGGCTGGCTGACTTCGCCTGCGGCCAGTGAGAAGGCGGCATCGGCGACGGCCGGATCGAGGATCGCCGACTTCGCGACCAGGCCGAGATTGACGTCAGCCAGATTGAGGTTGCGCTCCTTGGCGATGTCGTCAAACGACGCGCCCGACGCAATCCGCGCGCGCGCGGCCTGCGCCTCGCCGGCGTCCGGAAACACGATCTGCGAGACCTCGCGCTTCTCCGGCGTGCTGAGCCGGTCCTTGCGCTCCTCGAAGATCTTTTTGGCGTCCTCGTCCGACACCGTTTCCCACTTGCCGATCTCCTCGGGCGTGATGGCGACGAAGGAGATCTTGCGGTATTCGGGCGCGCGGAACTGGACCTTGTGGTCCTCGAAATAGGCGGCGAGCGCCTCGGGCGAGGGTGGATCGATGGTGCCGGCCTGCGCGGCGCCGAGCGTGATGTAGTCGATCGAACGCTGCTCGTTCTGGAACCGGGTCAGCGCCTCGACCAGCGATTTCGGCGGCTCGATCCCGGACGAGATGGTGCCGGCGATCTGGCGCCTGAGGCCAACGCGGCGCTGCTCGGCGATGTAGCGGCCTTCGGTATAGCCATAGTTGCGGATCACGGTCTGGAAGCGCTGCGGGTCGAACTGGTTGTTGAGGCCCTTGAAATTCGGATCGTTGTAGATCGCGTGCAGCACCTCGGCGTCGGACACGTTGAGGCCCATGCGGCGCGCCTCCTCGTCCAGCGCGGCTTCCGCAAGCGTCTGCTGCAGCACCTGGCGGTCAATGCCGAAGGCGCGCGCCTGGTCCGGCGTCAACGGACGGCCGAACTGGCGGCCAAGCTGCTGCAGGCGGTCGGTATAGATCTGGCGAAACTGCTCGGCCGAAATCTCGGTCCCGCCCACCTTGGCGAAGGTCGACTGGCCAAACCCCTTGAAAATGTCGGCAATGCCCCAAATTCCGAAACTGACGATCAAAACGCCCATCACCACGGCCATAATCGTCTTGCCGAGCCAGTTTGATGAGGCTTTCCGCATTCCTCGAAGCATGGGTCCAACTTGTTTTACAGGAGGGGAACCGGGTCGTGCCCAATGGGGAGCCGAAAGTCGAGGCTTTTGTCCCGCAGCAGGGCGTCACCGGATTGAAAACCCATCATAAAGTGGCCGAAGCGCCCCCGCAACCTTGGCCGCGCGGGTGGAAGCGTCGCACGGTGTGCGCGAAGCCGCGCTCTGGAAGTCGCCGCCCGGCTCTGATAGCGCAGGGACACGCTTGAACGATGGGAAATCCGACATGACCGACGCCATCCGGCCGCTGATCGCGGGCAACTGGAAAATGAACGGCCTGAAATCCTCTTTTGTCGAGTTCGACGCGATGCTGGCGGGCGCCGGCGATGTCGCCGGAAAGGCCGATCTCCTGGTCTGTCCGCCGGCGACGCTGGTCGGGGCCTTTGCCGACAAGGCGCGCGGCTCGAAGGTCGCGGTCGGCGCCCAGGATTGCCATCCCAAGGCATCGGGTGCCCACACCGGCGATCTCTCGGCGGAGATGTTCAAGGACCTCGGCGCGGTCGCGATCATCGTCGGCCATTCCGAGCGGCGCGCCGACCACGGCGAGACCGACGCCGTGATTCGGCAGAAGGCGGAGGCCGTGTGGCGCGCCGGGTTGACCGCGATCGTCTGCATCGGCGAGACACGCGAGCAGCGCGACGCCGGCAAGACGCTCGATGTCTGCGGCACCCAGCTTGCGGGCTCGCTGCCCGACGGCTCGACCGCGGCCAACCTGGTCGTGGCCTATGAGCCGGTCTGGGCGATCGGCACCGGCCTGACCCCGACGGCCAAGGATGTCGAGGAAGTTCACAGGTTTATCCGGGGCCAGCTCACCGATCGCTTCAAGGGCGAGGGAAACAGGATCAGGATACTCTACGGCGGCTCGGTCAAGCCGTCGAACGCGGCCGAGCTGATGGCCGTCGCCAATGTCAACGGCGCGCTGGTCGGCGGCGCCAGCCTGAAGGCGTCGGACTTTTTGGCGATCGCCGCGGGGTGTTAGGCGGCCGCGGCCGTGCCTCGAATTGGGCTCGCTTACCGTCACCCTGAGGTGCGAGCCTCGCGGCGCAATTGCGCCGCTGGGCGAGCCTCGAAGGGTCGACGGCCCGGCTGGTGGCCGTCGACCCTTCGAGACGCGCTACGCGCTCCTCCAGCGACAAAGGCTTCGCCTTTGCGCGGGGGTGACGGGATTGGCAGTATTGCGAGGCCAGCTGCCATCGGCATCTCTGCTCGACAGAAGAATTAAGTGGCCCCCGCCGCGCCGATCCGCTTCCAGTAGATCATCGTCCCGGTGAGGCCGCCATGCGGCTTCAGCGCGTAGTCCGGGATGATGCCGGTGAGCTGAAATCCCAGTCTTTCATAGAGTGGCGCGGCGCCATCCTCTTCGGCTGTGTCGAGCACCAGCAGTGTGCGTCCGTGCGTGATCGCAAGCTGCTCGGCCGCGCGCATCAATTCCGTCGCCACGCCGCGATGGCGGTGGGCGATGCGTGTCATCATCTTTGCAATTTCCGCCCGATGCGGCTGGTTCGGCGGCAGTTTGAGCAGAAGCGTCACGGTGCCGATCAGATCATTGCCGGTGAATGCGCCGAGCACAACGCGTTCGCCGCGCGCGGCGGCGCCGAGCGCGTCCTGCCAGAACGCATCGGCGTCATCCGGCGACAGCGGATGCATGAAGCTCACCGAGCCGCCGCCGGCGACGGTCTCGGTCAACAGCTCGCGAAGCGCCCTGCGAATCGCGGGCGCATCCTCGAGCGGCTTGATGGTAAAGTGCGACATGCGTCAGCTCCGGGCCAGGGTGACCACATAGGTGCAGGAGGCGTTGGTCTCGTTGGCGAAGGTCGTCTCTGCCGGCGGGCCAAAACCGAGGCAATCGCCGGCGGCGAGCACGTGGCGTGCACCGCCCTCGGTGATGACGAGGCTGCCGCTGAGCACCCAGACCAGTTGGCGGATATGCGCGTAGGAGGAGGCGGGCAGGGTCACGGTCTGCTTTGGCGGCAGCTCGACCCGCACCAGCTCGACCGGATGATCGGGACGGCTGAACACCTGGCGTCGAAGATAGCCGGTTTCCGGATCGCGCCAGACCGGTTGCGCGGCGGCGCGCGACAGCCGCTCGCCCTGGCCTTCGGCGCGCAACATCAGGCCGGCCAAAGTGAGATCGAAAGCCGAGGCGAGGCGCACCAGCACGACTGCGGTGGGGCTGACTTCGGCGCGCTCGATCTTGCTGATCGTGGCCTTCGAGACGCCGGCGCGTTCGGCGAGATCGGCCAGCGACCAGCCGCGGCCATCGCGTTCGAGCCTGATCCGCTGTGCCAGGCGTTGGCTGAGATCGTCTACCAAAGTATCCATATGTCTATTATAATAGAAATCGCCGGTTCCGGGCAAGGCCCGGCCGGGCCGCGATCGGCGCGGCTTGTGATCATCGACAGTGCGACTATCTCGGGGGTGACAATGCCCGGTGCAATCGTGTAACAGGGCGCGACTTCACGAAAACCCGTAAAGCCGATAGCGCCGTTTGTCTGGCTGCTTGGCGGCTTGTGACGGAAGGCTTGCGATGCAGACTGTCGTTATCATTGTCCACCTCATGATTGTCGCCGTCATGATCGGCGCCGTGCTGTTGCAGAAATCCGAAGGCGGCGGCCTTGGCATGGGTGGCGGCGCCGGCTTCATGTCGAGCCGCGGCACCGCCAATTTGCTGACGCGGACCACGGCGATCCTCGCGGTGGGCTTCTTCCTGACCAGCCTGTTCCTGTCCTGGTACGCAGGCTACGACCGCAAGCCGAGTTCGATCATCGGCGCCGGCGCACCGGCGCAGACGCAGCCGGCCGGCGGCACGCCGATGAACGCGCCGACCTCGGGCGGCATCCTCGATTCGCTGAAGAAGGCCGACGAGCAGCAGGGGCAGCAGGCCCCGAGCGGCCCGCAGGCGCCACGGTCGCAATAAAGCAGGGTGGCCATGCAGGATGCCCCGCTGGCATCCTGCATCAGAAACCCCCATCAATGCTTTGAAATCGCTTCCAGTTTGATGCAACCCACAGCCCGGCGAATTGTTTGCCGGGGAACAGCCGATTCGTTTTGCGAATCGCCGGAGTCGGATTAAAGGTAAAGTCCCATGGCGCGGTACATATTCATCACCGGCGGCGTGGTCTCCTCGCTCGGCAAGGGTCTGGCTTCAGCGGCGCTCGGCGCTCTGCTGCAGGCCAGGGGCTACAAAGTCCGCCTTCGCAAGCTCGATCCCTATCTCAACCTCGATCCCGGTACGATGTCGCCGTATCAGCACGGCGAAGTGTTCGTGACCGACGACGGCGCCGAGACCGATCTCGATCTCGGCCATTACGAGCGCTTCACCGGTCGTCCGGCCACCAAGGCCGACAACATCACGACCGGTCGAATCTACCAGGACATCATCTCCAAGGAGCGCCGCGGCGACTATCTCGGCGCCACCATCCAGGTGGTCCCGCACGTCACCAACGCGATCAAGGAATTCGTGCTGTCGGGTAACGACGAGTTCGATTTCGTGCTGGTCGAGATCGGCGGCACCGTCGGCGACATCGAGGGCCTGCCATTCTTCGAGGCGATCCGCCAGCTCAAGAACGAGCTGCCGCGCGATCATGCCGTCTACATTCACCTGACGCTTCTGCCGTACATTCCAAGTGCCGGCGAACTCAAGACAAAGCCGACGCAGCACTCGGTGAAGGAGCTGCGCTCGATCGGCATCCAGCCGGACATCCTGCTGTGCCGCACCGACCGCGAAATCCCGAAGGAGGAGCGGCGCAAGCTCGGCCTGTTCTGCAACGTGCGCGAGAGCGCCGTGATCGAGGCGCGGGACGTCGACAATATCTACGCCGTGCCGGAGGCCTATCACGCCGCCGGCCTCGACGACGAGGTGCTGGCCGCGTTCGGCATCACCGCGAAGATTCCGCCGGCGCTGCAGAGCTGGCACGTCATCAACGAGCGCGTCCGCAATCCGGAAGGTGCGGTGACGATCGCCATCGTCGGCAAATACACCGGCATGAAGGACGCCTACAAATCGTTGATCGAGGCGCTGTCGCACGGCGGCATCGCCAACAAGGTGAAGGTCAATCTCGACTGGATCGAGAGCGAGGTGTTCGAGAACGAGGACCCGGCGCCGTTCCTCGAGCACGTCAACGGCATCCTGGTGCCCGGCGGCTTCGGCCAGCGCGGCGCCGAGGGCAAGATCCGCGCGGCGCAGTTCGCGCGCGAGCGTGACGTGCCGTATTTCGGCATCTGCTTCGGCATGCAGATGGCGGTGATCGAGGCGGCGCGCAACCTGGTCGGCATCGAAGACGCCAACTCGACCGAGTTCGGCCCGACCAAGGAGCCGCTGGTCGGCCTGATGACGGAATGGCTGCGCGGCAACGAACTCGAGAAGCGCTCGCAGAGCGGCGATCTCGGCGGCACGATGCGGCTCGGCGCCTATCCCGCGGCGCTCAACCGCGGCAGCCGCGTCTCGCAGGTCTATGGCGGCGCGACCGAGATCTCCGAGCGGCACCGCCATCGCTACGAGGTCAACACCGCCTACAAGGACCGCCTCGAGCAGCACGGCCTGCGCTTCTCCGGCATGTCGCCCGACGGCGTGCTGCCGGAGATCGTGGAGTACGAGGACCATCCCTGGTTCATCGGTGTCCAGTTCCATCCCGAGCTGAAGTCGCGGCCGTTCGAGCCGCATCCGCTGTTTGCCTCGTTCATCGAGGCCGCAGCGAAGCAGAGCCGGCTGGTCTAAACAAGCGGCCGTCAGCTGCGCCGTTACACGGCGCAGTCCTCACTGGCCCGGCGTTCTTTCTTGATCGGTGAAACGTTTGCACCAGCCGCCGGCGTGCCGTCGCGCGTCATCAGCTTGTATTGCGGACGGCGCGTCAGCCGGTAGACCGCGGCCGGCGGCACGTTGAGGATGGCGCGATCGACCAGCGTGGCGCGCAGGCCGAGCCGGTCGAGGATCGGCCGCGGCACCGGGCAGCGCATGCCGTAGGTGAATTGATAGAACGCGCCGCCGGGACGCAGATAGCTGAACGCGCCGCCGACGATCGAGATGACCTTGCGCGGCGACATGTTGAGCAGCGGCAGTCCGCTGACGACGGCGCCGACCGGCGCGCCATCGTAGAGCCGCTCCGAGGCCAGGCGCGCCGCGTCCATCCACAGCACCCGCGCGCCGGGAAAACGGATCTGCAACAGCCGCATGAAATCCGAACCGTACTCGATCAGCGTGAGATCCTGCTGGCGCACGCCGCGCTTCAACAGCTGATAGGTAAACGCGCCGGTGCCCGGACCGAGCTCGAGCACCGGGCCGGTGTCGGCGGTGATGTCGCGCGTGATGAGTTCGGCGAGCGCGGCGCCCGACGGCGCGATGGCGCCGACGCGGCCGGGGGCCGCCATCCACGCCGTGAAGAAAGAAAGCAGATCATGTGACATTGGGATTCCCAGCAAGTGTCGCGGCGCTTCGACTCAAGATGCGAAGCGTGACGCCTTGTTTGCGGGAGCTGCATTGCGACAAC
Source organism: Bradyrhizobium sp. UFLA01-814 (assembly GCF_046718885.1). Lineage (NCBI taxonomy): Bacteria > Pseudomonadati > Pseudomonadota > Alphaproteobacteria > Hyphomicrobiales > Nitrobacteraceae > Bradyrhizobium > Bradyrhizobium sp. UFLA01-814. The sequence goes on from NZ_JAQOSR010000092.1 coordinate 26,471, forward strand.
ATTGCGCGAGAGCCCCGTTCCGGTTGAATCGGAACGGGGCTCTCGATTCTAGTTTTGACGCGTTTTCTTCACGCGAACCGGTGCCCATCCCGCATCGAGTGCGGGACAGGCTTCGCTCGAAAACGCTTGGCATCACGATGCGAACGGCGCCGGCGGTAATGTGAGGCGGAAGCACGCGCCGCCCTTCGGACCGTCGAGCACGGAGACGTGACCGCCGTGCAGCCTTGCGATCTCGCGCACCATGTTCAGCCCGAGGCCGGCGCCGCGATCGAGCGGCGCGAGCCGGTAGAACGGGTCGAAGATCCGCGTGCGCTGGTCCTGGGGAATGCCGTCGCCTTCATCCGATACGTCGATCGTCGCGGCGCTGCCGACATGGATGGTGATGGTGCCGCGGCGGCCGCCATGCTGGATGGCGTTCTGCACCAGATTGGTGAGCGCGCGCTCCAGCGCGGCGCGATCGCCGGATGTTTCCACGCGATCGACCGCAGTATCGAGCGACAGCTCGTAGCCGGCCGCGATCGCGAGCGGCGCAAGGTCGGCGGCGACATTGCGTGCGACCGCGACGAGATCGACGCGGACGAACGGATTGCGGCACTGGTCGAAGCGCTGGATGTCGAGCAGTTGCTCGGCCAATGTCGCAAGCCGCGCCGAGTCTTCGAGCAGGCGGGTTTTCTCCGGGCCCGGCGGCAGCGACTCCAGCCGCGTGTTGAGGATCGCAATCGGCGTGCGCAATTCATGTGCCGCGTCGGCGACGAAGCGCTGGTGCCGGGAATAGCCGTCGTCGAGCCGCTTCAGCGCATCGTTGATGGCGGTCACCAGCGGCGCCACCTCGAGCGGCAGATGGTCCGCCGACAGCCGGCTGCCGCGCTGGCGGAAATCGATCCGGCGCGCTTCGTCGGCGGTGGTATCGAGACCGGCGAAGGCGCGCTTCACCACCATCGGCGTCGCGATGAAGGTGGCGCATGCCATCAGGAAGAGGCCGGGCAGGGCAATGGCGAGGAATGCCAGCGTCGTGGCGAGCGCGGTCTTGACGCTCGACATCGGCCCTTGCGTCGCGGTGAGCACCTGCACGGGGCCGGCGTCGGAATTGACGCGCTTCAGCCGCGCCGGCGGCTTGCGCGGATCATCCTCGAACATCTGCCAGCCGAGCCGCGCCTGGCTGATCTGGTCGAGCGCGCCACCGATCCTGGCGAATTCCGGCGGCACCGCGCCTTCCGTCAGCGAACGGCCTTGCCGGTCGCGCACCAGGAACCAGAGGTCGGGCGTGTCGTCACGGAGCTTTTGCAGTTCGGCGGTCGGGCGCAGGATCAGCTCGCCCTTGCCGTCGCGTGCGACCGCGCCCTGCACGATCGAAATCACATGATCCTCATCGCGCGGAACGATCAGGAAGCCGGTGGCGCACAATGCGCTGATCAGGCAAACGATCAGCATGGCAAGCAGCAGTGCCTGCAGCGTCACCAGCCGCCAGCTCAGTTGCGAGCGCAGGCAATAGTGCTCGGCTTGTTCGCTCATGACGTTTGCTTCAAGAGATAGCCGACGCCGCGGATGCTGTGGATCTCGACGCCGGCGTTGGCGTCCGCGAGTTTGCGGCGCAGCCGCGAGACGTGGGCGTCGAGCGCGTTGGACTGGATCTCGTCCTCGAAATTATAGACGGCTTCCTCCAGCGTCGCGCGCAGCACGGTGCGGCCCACGCGGCGCAGCAGCGTCTCCAGCACCAGCAGCTCGCGCCGCGGCAGCTCGAGCGGATGGCCGTCGACGCTGGCCTCGCGATGGCTGCAATCGAACGCCACGCGACCGGCCCTGATGATCTCGAGCTGCAGTCCGGCGGGGCGGCGCAGCACGGCGCGCAGCCGCGCCAGCAGCTCCTCGACGGCGAACGGCTTGGCCAGATAGTCGTCGGCGCCACTGTCGAGGCCGGTGATGCGGTCGGTGAGATCGCCGCGCGCGGTCAGCACGATGATCGGAACGCCGTCGGCCTTGGCGCGCAGCTTCGGGATCAGGGTGAGGCCGTCGCCGTCCGGAAGCTGGCGGTCGAGCAGGACCGCGCCATGCACGTCGGCACAGATCGCTTCCTCGGCCTCGGCAAGGTTCGGCACGTGGTCGACCACCATGTCATAGCCCTTCAGCGCCTGCGACAGCGCCGCCGCCATTTCGGCCTCGTCCTCAACCAGCAGTATCCGCATGTCCTTGTGGGTCCAGCTCCTGAAGGCAGGTTTTAAGGCAAGTAACATTGCAACAACATTGCGGAAATGGCCGCCTGTCGTGAGCAGGGGTGCCATGTTGTCACCCCCTCAAGACAGTCCGGAAGGCGCTGGCTATAACCGCCCGCACACAAATCTGGGAGGACCGCCAATGATCTACGAGACCCGCGTCTATCGCTGCCTGCCGGGACGGCTGCCGGCGCTGCTCAAGCGCTTCGAGACCATCACGCTGAAGCTCTGGGACAAGCACGGCATCAGGCAGGCCGGCTTCTTCACGACGCTGGTCGGGGAATCCAACCAGGACCTGACCTATCTGCTGGCCTGGGAATCGCTCGCCGAGCGCGAGAAGAAGTGGACCGCGTTCCAGACCGATCCGGAGTGGATCACCGCGCGCGCCAAGACCGAGGAGGACGGCCAGATCGTTCTCAACATCGTCAACCAGCTGCTGGTGCCGACGGCGTTTTCGTCGGTCAAGTGACGCGGTGGCCGCAGGGGGCGCGATGACGAAACTTCGTCGCGCCCAGTGACCGGCACGGCTATTGCGGGCAGCCGGACGTCTGATCGCCCGCGCGGACCATCGGCTTGCCGTTGATGAAGACGCCGTGGCTGCCGGAGGTCGTCTTGCCGCCGCAATGCGTGCGATCGCCCATGACCACCGCCGGCTTGCCGTTGATCAGGACATTGGGCACGCCCTCGACGAGCGGGCCGCCATTGCTGGTGGTATCGCCGCTGCGCGCTGCCGGCTTGCCATTGACGGTCACGCCGGTGGCGCCGCTGGTGACGACCCCGGGCTGGCTGCTGGTCTGGCCGTAGGCGAGGCCCGACATCGCCGACAGGGCGGCGACGGCTCCGATCATCAGCGGGATGCGCATGTCTTCCTCATGGGAATCTGTTCCGCACCAGTTTATAGGCGCTGTTTGGGCGGGATTGTGTTAGCACGGCGCACCCACGGCGTCAGCGCAACCCCCTCATCGTGCGGGATGGCTTGATCCGTCCCGCGCGGGACTGCATGGTCGCCGGCAAAAGGATGCAGCATTTTGACCAATCAGGTTTCCGCGCCAGCCGCCGCGCCGATCGTTGCCGTCGGATCGGCTAAATTCGGCAATGCCTTGCCGATTTCGATCATCGCCGGTCCCTGCCAGCTCGAGAGCCGCGCGCATGCGCTTGAAGTGGCGTCCGCGCTGAAGGAGATCGCGGCGCGGCTGAAGATCGGTCTGGTGTACAAGACCTCGTTCGACAAGGCGAACCGCACCAGCGCGACGGCGGCGCGCGGCATCGGATTGGCGCAGGCGCTGCCGATCTTCGCCGAGATTCGGTCTTCGCTCGGGCTGCCGGTGCTGACCGACGTGCATGAGGCGACCCAGTGCGCCGACGTGGCGCAGGCGGTCGACGTGCTGCAGATCCCGGCCTTCCTGTGCCGGCAGACCGATCTCTTGCTGGCCGCGGCTGCAACCGGCAAGGTCGTCAATGTCAAGAAGGGCCAGTTCCTGGCACCGTGGGACATGGCCAATGTGGTCAGCAAGATCACCGGCGCCGGCAGCGCCAATGTGCTGGTCACCGAGCGCGGCGCGTCGTTCGGCTACAACACGCTGGTCTCGGACATGCGTGCGCTGCCGATCTTGTCGCGCACCACCGGCGCGCCTGTCATCTTCGACGCCACCCATTCGGTGCAGCAGCCGGGCGGCAAGGGTACCTCGTCGGGCGGCGAGCGTGAATTCGTGCCGGTGCTGGCGCGGGCCGCGGTCGCGGTCGGCGTCGCCGGCGTGTTCATCGAGACCCATCCCGATCCGGATCATGCGCCGTCCGACGGCCCCAACATGGTGCCGCTCCGTGACTTCGAGTCCCTCGTCAAGCGGCTGATGCAGTTCGACGCGCTCGCCAAGAACGCCTGACCGGCGGACAACGACATGACCGCAACCAGCGGCATGCCGCCGGCCCTCAACGTGATCACGCTGGCGACCTTCGCGGCGAGCCTGTCGGTGCGTGCGCTCGATCCGGTGCTGCCGCATGTCGCCGAGGATTTCGGCGTCAGCATCGCGACCGCGGCGAGCTTTGCCGCGGTGTTCGCCTTCACCTTTGCCGCGGTGCAGCCGGCGATCGGCGCCGCTGCCGACCTGTTCGGCAAGGCGCGGCTGATGACGATCTGCCTTGGACTGCTCGGCGTCGCCAACATCCTCGGCGCGCTCTCGACCTCATTTCCGATGCTGTTCGTGACCCGCATCCTTGCCGGCATCGGCTCGGGCGGCGTGTTTCCAGTGGCGCTGTCGCTGACCAGCGATTTGGTCGGTCCGGACAAGCGGCAGCTCGCGATCGGGCGAACCCTCGCGGGGTCGATGACCGGCAACCTGCTCGGCGCGACGGCATCCGGACTGATCGGCGATTTCCTCGGCTGGCGCGGCGTGCTCGCGGTGCTCGGCGGCCTCGTGATCATCGTTGCGCTGGCGGTTGCGGCCGGCTTCCGCGGCGCCGCGCTGAACCGTCCGCCGCGCACCAGCCTGAAGGCGCTTCGCCACGGCTATCGCACCATCTTCACCAATCCGAATGCGCGCATCTGCTACTCGGCGGTCTTCGTCGAAGGCTGCTGCGTGCTCGGGCTGTTTCCCTTCATCGCCTCGTTCCTGTTCGAGCTCGGCGAGACCTCGCTGTCGATTGCCGGCATCGTGATCGCGGGCTTTGCGATCGGCGGATTGCTCTACACGCTGACGGTGTCGCGCCTGCTGCCGTGGATCGGGGTGAGGGGCATGATGGTCGTCGGCGCGACGCTGGTTGCGATTCAATTGGTCGGCGTCGCCTTCGGGCCGCACTGGAAGCTGCAGATGGCGGGCTTGCTGGTGATGGGCCTCGGCTTCTACATGATCCACGGCTGCCTGCAGGTGTTCGCCAGCGAGCTGTCGGTCGAGGCGCGCGCCACCGCGCTGTCGCTGCACTCGTTCTTCTTTTTCATGGGCCAGACCGTCGGCCCGATCGCTTACGGCTTCGGCCTGCAACACGTCGGCAAGACTGCGACGCTGGTCTCGGCCGCCGCCGTGATGGTGGTGCTCGGCTTCATTTGCGCGCGGTTTCTGCGGCAGACCAGGCCCGCCGATGCGCAGACAACCTAGGCGTCCACGGGCCCACCGGCCGTGAGACTCAACATGCAGGGAAGCGGGGTGCAGCGTCAGGATGACGCATGTCGCAGCAGCGTTCGGACGACCGCGCATGGCATGAGGATTGCTTATTTCTCGCCATTTGAGGTGAGAGCGTGGACGTCCAGACTGGCTGGCCTATTCGAGGGAATGCGGACGTCAGGACAACGGGATATGGCACCGAGCCTCCACTTCAACGTTTTCTGGCCTCCTGCCACCAAGAATTCAAATCGGACAATTCCGGCGCGCTCGCCGACTACATTCCGGAGCTGAAACGGGCCAACCCGGCGCATTTCGGCATCAGCCTCGTCACCATTGATGGCCATGTCTACGAAGTCGGCGACAGCGCCGCTCCTTTCACCATCCAGTCCGTTTCGAAGGCGTTCGTGTTTGCGCTGGCCCTCGATCTCGTCGGCGAAGCGCGCGTCGCGTCGGCGATCGGCGTCGAGCCGAGCGGTGAGGCATTCAACTCGATCCGGCTGACCAACGACAACAAGCCGTTCAATCCGATGGTCAACGCCGGCGCGATTGCCTGCTCCGGGCTGATCCACGAGGTCGATGGCCGCGCCGCATTCGAGCGCATCCGGGACAAGCTCGGCCAGTTTGCCGGCCGCGAACTCGACGTCGACGACGCGGTCCATGCGTCGGAGACGGCGACCGGCAACCGCAATCGCGCGATCGCCTGGCTGCTGCGCAACTACCTCGTGCTGCAGGACGACGTCGATGCCGTGCTCGACATCTATTTCCGGCAATGCGCCATTCTCGTCACCGCGCGCGACCTCGCGGTGATGGCCGCAACGCTCGCCAATCGCGGCGTCAATCCGGTCACCGGCGTCCAGGTGGTGACGCCGCATGTCGTCGCGCGCACGCTGTCGGTGATGACGAGCTCAGGCATGTACGACTATGCCGGCGAGTGGATCTATCGCGTCGGAATGCCCGCCAAGAGTGGGGTCGGCGGCGGCATCGTCGCAGCGCTCCCGTCGCAATTGGGGCTCGGCACCTTTTCGCCGCTGCTCGATGGGCACTTCAACAGCGTGCGAGGCCTGAAGGTTTGCGAGGCGCTGTCGGCGCGATTTGATCTGCATATGCTCAACCGCAGCGGCGACGTCCGCACCTGCATCATCGCCGACTACGACATCTTCGGCATCACCTCCCGCCGCAGCCGCCAGCCGCACGAACAGCAGATCCTCGATGACCGCCACAGCGACACCCGTGTCATCGAGCTGGTGGGGGCGCTCAACTTCGCGTCGATCGACTACGTCACTCGCCGGCTGTCCAGCGAGCCGCCCGGCGCGCCGCTGCTGATCCTTGATTTCCACCGCGTGCCCGACATCACGGCAGCCGGCGCCCGGCTGCTGGCTGAGAAAATCGCCACGCTCGGAAATTCCGGTGTCACCACGATCATCTCCGGTGTCGAGACGACGTCGCCGGTCTGGGCCACGATCCGCGCGCAGATCGAAGAGCCGAAGCGGTTGCGGCATTTTCCGCTGCTCGACGACGCCGTTGAATGGGCCGAGGATCAACTAATCTACCGCTATGGCGGCTTCACCGAGACCAAGGAGACCGCCCATCTCGGCGAGCAGGCGCTGTTGGCCGATCTCGCGCCCGAGGAGATCGCCGCGCTCGCCGAACTCTCGACGCCGCGCCGCTACGACGCCGGCCAGCGCATCGTCGTGGCCGGCGAGCCGGCCAATTCGTTGTTCTTCCTGCAAAGCGGGATGGTGAGCGTGAAGCTGCCGAGCGGCGTGCGGCTTGCCTCGCTCGGGCCGGGGATGGAGTTCGGCGAGATGGCGATCATCGAGGGCCACCGCAGCGCCGACGTCTGGGCGGACACGCCGGTCAAATGCCTCGAGCTGCCGATCGACAGCTTTGCCGACTATCGTCAGCTCCACCCGCAGATTTCGATGAAGATCATGCGCAATCTTTCCGCACTGCTGGCGCGCCGCCTGATCCTCGCCAATGCCAAGGTCGATCTGCTCAGCGCCTATTGAGACGCCGGATCAGCCCCGGCCTCGATAGGGCGCGACGCCCTGATCGGGAACCCAGACGCCCTTCGGCAGCCGGCCGGTCTGGAAGAACACGTCGATCGGGATGCCGCCGCGCGGATACCAGTAACCGCCGATCCGCAGCCATTTCGGTTTGATTTCCCCGACGATGCGCTTCCCGATCATGACGGTGCAATCCTCGTGGAAGGCGCCGTGATTGCGGAAGCTCGCCGCATAGAGTTTCAGCGACTTAGATTCCAGGAGCCACCGGCCCGGCACATAGTCGAGCACCAGATGGGCGAAGTCCGGCTGGCCGGTGATCGGGCAGACCGAGGTGAATTCCGGGATAGCGAAGCGCACCAGATAATCCGTGCCGGCCTGCGGATTGGGGACGCGGTCGAGCACCGCCTTGTCCGGGCTATCCGGCCACGCGACGGCACGGCCGAGTTGCAGGGTTTTCTTCGCCATGGGCCTCATCCTTTTGGGAGCGGCCGAAATGAACGGAAGCGGGCGGTTCGTCAACCGTCCGCGTGCGGGGGCAGGGTGCTACGCGGGCGCGGCAGTCTGGATCAGGACCAAGCGGTCTTGGCCGGATTCACAGCCCCAGACCTCGCCGGGCCGGCCATCGAGTTGCCGGACATTCGCGCCGGCGCGGTCGCTCGGAAAGGCGTTGAAGGTCGCGCCCACCGGATCGAAGCGCATGATCGCGTTGGCCGAGAAATCGGTGAGCCAGACCTTGTCCTTGTCGTCGACATAGACGGCATAGGTCCGTGGATTGCTGCCGGGCAGCTTCCAGGCCCTCCACGTCCCGTCGGCGGGATCGTGCACTGACACGTTGCCGCTGTTCCACTCGCTGACCCAGATCCGCCCCCGCGAATCCGACCACACCCGTCGCGCGCCCTGTTTCGGCGTCGGCGGCTGGACCACGCTGGCATTGCCGGTCGCAAGGTCAATCCGTGCGATATAGCTGCCGGCAAGCGAGGCGTACCAGATGTCGCCGTTTGGGGTCACGGTGATGCCGTAGGGGCCGACGCCGCGCGGTGCCTCGAACACCTTCATCTCACCGGATTTCGGATCGAGCCGGCCGTAGAAACCGGACTGGCCGGTGAACCAGTAGACGCCGCGCTTGTCGAACACGCCGGTATTGAGATTGGCGTCAGCGGCTTTCTCAGGCAGGCGGAACAGCGTCACCTTGTGGTCGCCGGGGTCGACGCGGGCGATCGCATTCTGCCCGCCCTCGGTTACCCACGGCGCGCCGTCGGGGCCGATCGTGACGCCGTGCGGGGCCGCACCCTTGCCGAGGCTGACCAGCTTGAACGCACTGTCGCGCGGATTGAGCCGGCCCAGCGCACCGCTGCGCTGGCCCGTGAACCAGACGGTGCCATCGGGCGCCGGAGTGACATCGTGCGGGCCGGTCCCGGCGTCGACGTTGAAATATTTCACCCGGAACGGCGTCTGGGCATCCTGCGCCTGCGCTCTCGTGGTCAAAATCGCGGCAGTGGTGGAGGCGAGAAACTGGCGACGGTTCATTGCGTTATCCCGGCTTCGTGAAACAATGGGCCAGCACGCGAAGGTAATCCCTGACAGCATAAACCCACCACATTGCACCTGTCTCTTATACACATCTGACGCTGCCGACGACCATGG
>NZ_JAQOSR010000093.1:0-35194 GCF_046718885.1 Bradyrhizobium sp. UFLA01-814
TACATGGTGCCATCGGCGTTCGTGCGGCTGGCGGCGCTGCCGCTGACGGCGAACGGCAAGCTGGACCGCAAGGCGCTGGCTGCGCCGGACGATGAGGCGTATGCGCATCGCGCCTATGAGCCGCCGCAAGGCGAGATCGAGATCACGCTGGCACAGATCTGGGCCGAGCTTCTGGGTGTGGAGCGGGTCGGACGCCACGACGACTTCTTCGAACTGGGCGGGCACTCGCTGCTGGCGGTGCGGCTTCTCAGTCGAGCGCTCGATGCCGGGTTCAAGTTTACCGCCGCCGATCTCTTCCAAGCTCCTGTTCTGAAGGAACTTGCATTGAAGGTTCATTTGGAGCCACTGCCCAGTAGTCCGGGAGTGATTTGTGTTCGCGCAACCGGATCGCAGCCGCCGCTGTTCTTTGTTCCCACAGGCTTAGGAGATTGTTCCTATATCCTCAACTTGGTGGAGGAAATGGACGCGGACTGTCCAATCTATGGTCTACCGTGGCCTTCTTTCAGTGAAGTTTGTTCACCAACTCTTGAAGCGATAGCCTCGCACGTCATTCCGGCGATCAGGGAGATACGGTCCCGGGGTCCATATCGATTTGCTGGATACTCATCAGGCGGAATATTGGCTTACGCCATAGCCGAGCACTTACTGAGCCTCAATGAAACTGTCTCATTTATGGCGTTCATTGATGTTACCCTACCCGCAGAGCCAGCCGGCATGACGCCCACCCAGATGGTATGCGAAGTGGTGCTGGAAACTCTAGAACCCCTTGAGGACGAGCACTTTAAACTATTAAAGCGCTTTGCACGACACAGTTCAATCGCTCAACTACTTGAGAAGGCTCATCAAATAGGAGCTATACCTCCGGATCACAATGATGCTTTGATGTACGAGAGAATTGAGCAGTTTCAAAGGGCGCTGCAGCTATATCGGGCTCCGTCGCTGCCAATTGAGGTACATCAGTTTTACGCGACGGATTCTTCCCTAAGTTGTTGCGCACGACTAGACAAGAGCTCAATAGCTCCAGAGATAAGCTCGCCGATGCGAGGCTGGGACAGGGTTTTGAATGCAGCAGCCATTGATACCACACCGATTCCAGGCAATCACGCGACGATGATGAACACTCCAGAAAACCGCAAAGTCCTGGCACGCTCGTTATCAAGAGCCTTAAATAGCTCACCGACGTGACCTGAGGCCGCCGGCGAACTGGACCATTTTTGGTTAGAGTTTTTCGCGATTTCCCCGGCCGGGAGGAGCGAAGAACGATGAAGGCTCGAAGTTTTCGGGCGCCCAGAAGGCGTCACGTTCATTTGAAGCCCCACTGAAAGTCCTTGAAGCGGCGTGCGGGTTGATCGGTCTTCTCGGCCGTAGCCCGGGCCGCCGTCAGTTCGTCCGCGATCATGGCGAGCAGCCGCGTGTTGCGGGCGAACGCTACGCCGCCAATCGAGGAATAGCTCTCTCGACCAATCGCAAGAATCGGGTGTTGCGTGTCCCCGCAACCAACCTAAATTCCTAAATTGCGATACCGAATCGCAGATCAGCTGCCCTAATCGGGCGGCCTTTTTGCATCCGCAAGTTCTGATGGTTTCGCCCTCCCGCATCCACTCAAATTTGCGAAGGAAGCAAGTCCTGGTCAACGCCAGTCCGTGATTTTGACTTGCTCAGTAACATTCGAGGCGTAGTTGAATCGCGTACGAAAGCCGGCATCTTGCGGACCATAGCGCCGCCCCGCCCAAGACGATTGGCGCTTGCTGAGGAAGGCGCCTCTGTGCAAGACAATTCGTCTCAGAAGCGCATTAACGGGAACCGTTCTGTGACAGTCTCTCTTGATGGCGAAATTCGTGACGGCCGCCATCATTTGCAGGTCCGCGTTTATTTCGAAGATACCGACGCCGGCCAGATTGTTTATCACGCGAATTTTTTGCGCTTCATGGAACGCGGCAGAACGAATTACTTGCGCCTACTCGGAACCAATCAGCAAGCGCTGCTCAACGACGCGCAGACCGATGCGCCGGCTTTGCCTTCGTTGTCCGTTCGATGACAATCGATTTTCTAAGACCGGCGATCTTGGACGACCTGCTCGACGTCGTCACGGTCCCGCAAGAGGTGAGGGGCGCGTCGATCGGCTTGCTGCAGGAATGCCGGCGGGGAGACGATCTCCTAGTCACGGCGCGTGTATGGTGTGTTATTCAAGTTTGGGTGAGGGGTGAAAGATCGCGGTGTGACTGCCATTGAGCGAGACGATCCCGCCACGGCTTCAATTCGTCTCTAACTGGCTTGAGGCCACTACCGCACATAGTTTCTCCATTCGAAATCCGGCGAGCTCAGGCACAGCGAAGGCGTGTCAGGGCCACTTTCTCAACTCGATCTGGCGCGCCCATCTGTTCGAACTTACCGGCCACACATGCGCGGGGACAGACCGAGCTGTTCCCGAGATCATATGAAATTGGCCTATACCACGCAGGCATCGAACGAACAGGCACCCTTGGTCAGTATCCGAAAGCCAATAAAGCCGTCGCGACCAGAGCGAAGGAAAACCACTCGATCATAGCCATAACCATTCTCCTCCCGACTACCGAGGTCTGCCCTGGATCGTCACCTAAACTAGGTAGCCGTGCACACCGTCCCACAATAGCTTCAGCGCGGTGATCACCAGCAATCCGTAGCAGGCCCGGTAGATCTGCCGCTGGTCCAGCCTGCCGTGCAGCCGCCAACCGGCCCACACGCCAGCGGGAATGGCGAGCAGGCACGCCGCCATCACGATCCAGACGTTGTGGCCCGGCCTCACCAGCAACAGCCACGGCACCGCTTTGAGCGCATTGCCGACGGTGAAGAACATGCTGGTCGTTCCCGCATAGACGTCCTTTGAGAGCCCGAGCGGCAGCAGATACATTGCAAGCGGCGGTCCGCCGGAATGAGCGACCATGGTGGTGATGCCGGAGCCGAGGCCGGCCGCGACTGCCTTCGGCGTCGAACGCGGCCGGATCGTCACCTCGGAGCCGCGGAAAAACCAGAGCGCGACGAAGATCAGCGTGACCCCGGCCATCACGATCGCGACGGCCCGGTGATCAAGCACACGAAACAGCACATAGCCGAGCCCGATGCCGGCCACGAGCCCCGGCAACAGCAGCTTGAGGTCCGGCTTCGACCATGTCGAAGGCTTCCAGTAGTGCAGCGCGTATAAGTCCATCGCGATGAACAGTGGCGCGAGCAGGCCGCCGGCGGTCACCGGGTCCATCACCAGCGACAACAGTGGAATGCCGATAATGGCGAACCCGCCGCCGAACGCGCCTTTCATGAAGCAGATCAGGAAGACGCCGGCAAAGGCGATCAGGATCGTGGTGGCGGTCAGTTCCATAGCGTGTCTCTCTCTACCGATGCTCGCAGCCCGCCGCTGGTTGCGCTTCCACGGCAGGGGCGCTCAAGTGTTGATCGCATTGGTCGTCCGGCCGCGCAGCCCGAACTGGCCAACCGGGAAATTCTCATCGAAGCTCTCGCCGAGGTCGATGTGCGCCGGGTCGGTTGCGTTGAACCGGCTCCTCATGCGCAGCGGATTCATGTCGCGCGCCGCCGTCGCCTCGCGCCGATATTGGCCGGGTGCCATGCCGGCCGACTGCTTGAATGCGCGAGTAAAATTTGCCTGGCTCGAGAATCGGAGGGTCAGCGCGATTTCGACCAAAGGCGCTCTGCCTTCGATTAACAAGGCTTTCGCGCGCTCGAGACGCCTCGCAATGACATGACGAAGAGGCGATTGCCCGACGGCTTGCTTGAAGGCTCGCGCGAAGTGGAACCGGCTGAGGCAGGCGATCGAAGCCATGCTGTCAAGGGTGAGGTCGCCTTCCAGATGGCGATCGATGTGGTCGAGTACGCGAAAGAGCCGGCGTCGATCGAGCCTTCCCTTTGCCGACGGGCCGATAGATTGGGTGGCTGGCGCTATGGTTCCGGGTTGAAGCAGCCGGGCGGCAAGGGCAACCGATTGTCTGTTTTCAATGTCCAAGACGGCCTCCTGCCAGTTCTCGCGGGATTGCACTTCGCGAAAATAGGCGGCCGAACGACGCGCGCGGTATCCGTCAAATGACCAGTCCGGTGACCGATGGGATCAAAGTGCCGAATTGCCGGCTGTGGAGAGGACGGCGGACAGGCCCGACCGGGAGGTGATTCCGATCTTCGAAAAGACGCGCTGCAGGTGGTAGCCGACGGTCCGGTGAGACAAATAGAGTCTCGCCCCGATGACCTTGTTCGAATGACCCTGGGCCGCGAGCTGGGCGATGTGCAGCTCCTGCGGGGTCAGGTTCTCCCAAACCTGCGCGGTCCGGCGGAGGCTTGCCTCGCCCGCCGCTCGCAATTCTTCTCGCGCGCGATCACTCCAGGGCGAAGCGCCAAGTGCGTCAAAAATATCCCGCGCCTGGCGCAGCGGGGCCCGCGCATCGGAGGAGCGACGCTGTCGGCGCAGCCAAACGCCATAAGCGAGCAAGAGACGCCCTCGCAGGAAGGGCCAATTCTTCGCTGCTGGCCCAAGACCTTCTAGGAAGTATCGCTCCGCTGCTTCATTCGCCGCGACCAAGGCCTTGCCGTAGGACAACATCGTTTCGACCCACGGCACCGGTCCGGAGGCAGACACGCGTTCCATCTCATCGATCACGCTCCGCGCATCTTGCACTCGATCCGAATGAACAGCGGCCTCGACAAGGTCGGCCAGTGCAAAGAACTGCAGACCAGCGTTGAAGGCTGGATCGGCAGGCACAAACAAGCGCTGCAGATGCTCGAATGCTTCTGAATGCCGGCCGGCGCTGATTGCCGCTATGCCCCGGGCCATTTGCAGCATCGCAAGCAAGAAGCTTGCGCCACTGGACAAAACGAGGCGTTCCGCCTGAGCCGCATATTCTTCGGACCGCTCCAGACTGCCTTGCATGCCGGCAACCTTTGCTTTCACGATGGTGGCGGCTGCCTTCCACACGGTAGATCCTGTCTCTTCTGCGAAACGAATCGCTTCCTCGGCTTCTCTCATCGCGCCGATCCAGTCGCCCACTTCCATTTCGGCCCATGCTTGGGCGAAAAGCGCACGCGCCAAATTGCCGATCCGAGCCTGCTTTCGCAGCTCCGCAGTGGATTCAGCCAGAAAGCTCACCCCAAGATCGAATGCGCCGATGACGTTCGCAGTGCTTCCCAGGATGCGCGCGACATGGGGATCGTTACCCCTCCTTTCGGACAGCGCCTTCAGCTTTGCGTACAGCTCGCCACCCCGACGAAGCGGCTCGGCATAGGCGCATATCGCGATACCGCGCGGGTCGAGGTCCAGCAGCTTCAGTCGCCTTGCGCCGGCGAGAACGTTTGAGCACGTGTCGCTGCTCGCGTTGCTCCACCAGCAGCGTTGTGCCGCTCTCCAGAGAAGATTGCTTGCCAGGTCCTTCGCGCCGCTCGCATGTGCCTGGTCGGAAAATTTGACCAACGCAGAGATCTTGCCGGGATCGTTGACCGTCAGGGGTTGGCTCATTTCGCGACACCATCCGACTCGCGCTGTACCCAGCTCGTCCGATGGATCCACCGCGGCCTCTCGCAACAGATGTTCAAGCAACTTCGGCCGCCCGAGGTCCGTTACAATTTCGGCAGCCTGCAAAAATCGCTCTCTCCTGGCCTCTGCCGTCTTGCTTAGTTTTGCTGCATTTTGCAGGACTTCGACGACCACGGTGAGGGCACCTCTGCGCTGCGCTCGACGTGCCATGAGATCCAGTTCGGCGGCCAATTCATCGTCAGGCCCCAATGCCGCCGCCGCACGATGCCAAAGCTTGCGATCTTGATCCTCGATGACCCCGGCGAGTGCAGCGTGAACCTTTTGACGCACTGCCAAGTCGGCGGCTTGGTGGATCGCGGATCGCACGAGAGGGTGTCGAAACCGCACTTCCGCTGCGTCGAGATCGATGAGCTTTGCCGAGACGGCGGGCTCAAGCGCTGCAACATCAATGTTCCGGGCGAGCAGCACTTCGCCGGCACGTATGATTTCGTAGAGAGAGCTTCCGTCGTTTTCAGCTGCCGTATACAGCAGCATTCGCGTGACCTCGGGAAGGTCAGATAGGCGGCTCGAGAACGCGTGTTCTAGCCGCTCCGTTAATGGGGCCCATGCTGCCTCACGATCATCTTCCGATCGCAAGCTGCGCGGCAGCTCCACCAAGGCCAAGGGATTGCCGACAGCTTCCCGCAAAAATCGGCTGCGTAGATTCTTGGAAAGGCCGGGCGCCTGGATATCGAGCAACCGGGTCGCATCGGCCTCACCGAGAGCCGGAATGACGTGCCGCAAGGTATCGGCATCACCGAATGGAAGTTCGAAACCCTCGCGTAAAGCCAGCAGCAGAACGATGGGATCCGAACTCAACCGGCGGGAAACAAAAGACAAGACCTGGCGCGTCGTTTCATCCAGCCATTGGGCATCGTCAACCACCAGCAGGATTGGCTCGTGACTTGCGCCTTCAGTCAGAAGTGTCAGCGTTGCAAGCGCAACCAGCCAAACATCCGGCGCTTCGGTGGATGCGCTGCCCATGCCAAATGCATTGAGCAAGGCAGACCGTTGATGAGCAGGTAAAGATTTTGCCTGCTTCATGAGTGGATGCAGCGCCTGTTGAAGCCCAGCGAAAGCCAAATGGGCTTCGGCGAGAACGCCTGTCATGCCGAGTACGACGCCGCCGCGCTCCCGCGCTCGATTTTTGGCCTCCTCGAGCAACGCTGATTTGCCAATTCCAGGCGCTCCGCTGATAAAGAGAGTAGCCCCACCTTGATCGATCCGGTCGAGAAGCTGATCGATGAGAGCGATTTCTGCTTCTCGCCCCAGCAAAAATGGCGGGCTGGATCGCGGGATATGATCGCGCTGCTTCTGCAGTGGTAACGCGGTGTTTTTCGGCCGTTTCGCCATCTTGGGTTCGCGCTCTACTGGAGATAATTCCAGTCCAGTCCCGGGGCTCACTCTATCATGCACCAACGAAGAGGGCATACCGCATCCGGCTCCGTTGCTGCACGCAAGGGTTGGTAACTTACCGAAACATGTTTTCCCGGGAGCCTTGAAACTCCCCAAGGGGCTCAGGCGTGTCGTCGTCCCAGATATTCTGGGTTGACTGCTGTTTTAGTTGTGACATGTGCAGCGCTAACCCTTTGACTCCACTGTCTTTGCTCAAGGTCCAGGTTTCGATGGATCGGACTGTGGCGCGATCGGGACAGGCGGCATTTATCGACACGAACGTCGATCCGCTGGGACCGCAGATGTGCGGCACGGCGTAGCTAGGTGCGCGGTCGTTGAGGCTGGATTTCGGATGATCGGGAAGCCTCATCGCCCGTGCTCGACCGCTTCATCGTCTCATCCCTTCAACGCGCTCCATGGGTTCGGAGCGCGTCGACAATGTGGGCCGCAAAAACACCTGCGCTCACTAGGGCCAGAAATACTATCAGGATATTCATAAAGCCCATCCTCGCGTTCGAGGAGACCGGCTTCTTGAGACGAAGCGCCAGACACCTACCTGGTCGAGGACAAACACCGGCACCGCCCGCGTGAATGCCTTGTGTCTTGCTGTAGGGTGATGTCGCAGTGCCGTTGACATGCCAATGGCCATTCTTGAGTAGGGCGCGTCAGGTCGAATTTATTGAAGCGCCGCCCTGCAACGTGAGAGACCGGCAGTGCCATCGGCATAGCACCCGACATGCCGTGAAGCGGCAAGTCGGCTGCCAGCTTTCCCGGTGTCGCCGCGCGGAGACGATCCAAGGACTTCGACGGTCGCCGTGGCTCCAGCGACGAGCTCGTTGCGCTCATCGGCGCGGTCGAGCGCGATCCGGACAGGGACGCGCTGGGCCAGACGCACCCAGTTGAAGGTCGGATTGACATTGGCAAGAAGGGAAGAGCCATTGCTGCGATCGCGGTCTTCGATACCCGCTGCAACGCTCTCCACTTTGCCCTGTAACACATGGCTGCTTCCCATCAGCTGCACTTTGACGGGATCACCCACGCGGATGCGCTGCAGCTTGGTCTCCTCGAAATAGCCCTGAACGTGCAACGTGTCAGTATCGAGCAGTGCCATCACACCCTTTCCAGGGGTCAGGTAGGCGCCCGGCCGCAGCTCGTTGTTGGTGACAATGCCGCTGACGGAGGCGCGCACCTCGCTGCGCTCGAGATTGAGGTTCGCGAGATTGCGGTCCGCGACCGCCTGATTGTAGTTTGCCTTTGCCGTGGCTTGCGTGGCGACGACCTGATCCATCCTCTGCCTGGAAACAACGACGTCGGTCGTCAGAGCGCTGTAGCGCTTCAGGTCGGCATTTGCGTTGTCGAGCGTGGCACGTCTGG
The DNA here is from genome assembly GCF_046718885.1 of Bradyrhizobium sp. UFLA01-814. NCBI lineage: Bacteria > Pseudomonadati > Pseudomonadota > Alphaproteobacteria > Hyphomicrobiales > Nitrobacteraceae > Bradyrhizobium > Bradyrhizobium sp. UFLA01-814. The sequence goes on from NZ_JAQOSR010000093.1 coordinate 8,318, forward strand.
CATCCAGCACCGCCTCGGCCTGTTCCAGCGCGATGGCGTAGCGTGCCCGATCGATCCGGAACAGCACGTCGCCTCGCTGGACCTGCTGGTTATCCTTCACCAGTACTTCGCTGACGAAACCGGAGACATCGGGGGCCACGGGCACCACGTCGGCCCTCACATGGCCATCGCGGGTCCAGGGCGCATCAAAATAGTAATCCCACAGCTTGTAACCTGCCCAAAGCGCGAGCAGCAGCATGAGACCGGTTGGTGCGAAGCGGCGCAACGAATTTCGAACGTCCTTCATGACACAAACTCCTTGGAGACGAGGAGGGGCGCGACACCATCGCGGGCTTCGCTCTCCCGGCGTTGCCTGGCGGCTTCGAAGCCGTGCATGCCGGTCTGCCATTGCAGGCCGACGATTGTCCCCTTTACTGGCTGCAACAAAGAGAATGCCGCGAGCCCGGTAACGGGTAGCCAGATCAGCAACTGGAGCCAGGCGGGAGGTGAATAGGCCATCTCGACGGCAAGAAGCGCCGGCACGACAAGGTGACCAACGATAGCGATCACAAGATAGGCCGGAAGATCGTCCGCGCGCTGCGGCGTGTAGTCCTCGCCGCAAGCCTCGCAGTTTTGCACCACCTTGAGAAAGCGGCCGAACAGATGGCCTTGACCGCAGTTCGGGCACTTCATCTTGAACCCGCGCCATAGGGCTTTCGGCAGCGAAGCAGAGGCTTTCATGAGAAGAACTCCGTGCAAGCGAAGACGAGGCCGGTGACAAGGCAGACGTAGATCGCGAAATCGAACAACGCGGGATGCCAGAGATGGCGATAGAGGCCGATTCGCCCGACCAGCTTGCTCACGCTGCGGGCGAGGACATAGGCAACCACGCTCCAAAGCAGGAGGCTCGGGACGATCACGCCGAACAGGTCAAGCTCGTATTTCATGCGGCAACTATCCCGGGTTCGATTTTCTGCGGTTGATAGACCGGCGGTTGCGGGAACAGCCCGGAACGAACGCCCGAGAGACCCAACAGCACCTCGTCGCGGGCCTCGCCCGGCGATTCTTGCAATGTGAATGCGATTGCGTTGTCGAGTTGTTCGGCCATCTCGTCGGGAAGCGGGCCAGCCATCGAGGTCCTGCAAATCGAGGCAACACGAGCGAAGAATGCTTCGATTATCGCCCTTGTGCGGCGTGACAAGCCCGGGCTCGCCCGCCTGATCTCGAGAACGTTCAGCGCTGTTCGAAGCTGGCGAAGATTGGCAGCGTCGCGCCTGGCGTCGGCAGGAACCACCGCCGCTCGCGCGGCAAGCATAGCCAGGCGATGCTGCATAAGGCTGGCAAGCGCAAAGGGATCCTGGTCTGACTTGCGTTCAGCGACGGTGGCAAGTGTTGTCCAATTGCTTCGAAGCAACCGGCTTGCGATCCAGTCGGCTCCCAGCAGGCGAACGATGCCGCAGGTGACGCCGGTCAGGGCGACACCCAGCATCAGCGCCACGCTGGAGTTGGCATAGGACAAGAAGTCGGCCGAATAGGTGTCCGTCAACGCCAATTGCACGGAGATGAAGATGGCAAGTATTGAGCCGACGCGCGCGGTCGCAGGCCGCGCAGTCATCCAGCCGAATAGCAGGAAAGTCGGCATGAGGGCGACAATGAGCATCTCAAGGGTCGTGATCCGCGGCAACACTGCAAACAGGTAGATCCCATGTATGGCGATGACGACGAGGAATAGTCCGTAGAAGTTGCGAAACGTCGGAAGCGGATCGTCTACGCCGGCGAGGAAACTGCCGACGACGGCGGCGAAAAGCGGAGCTGCAACGCCGTCGGACCAGCCGGTCGCGATCGAAAAACAGCTGCAGCCCAGCACCGCAAGGGCCACAGAGCCGGCCGTCAAGAACGCGGACAAGTAGTCCCGGTGCGGGACGGCCTTAGCCGACGGGCCAGCAGAGAAAACGAGTGGAAGCGAACCGGGATTGCGATCGTCGGCGATCGCCTCGCGCAGAAGTTGGCAGTCCCGCATGACATCGACCAGATTGCGCAGGCGCATCGCAAGGCCACTGATTGCAATGTCGGTCCAATTGGCGTCGACGTTCAGTGCCGGCCGGATTTCCTCGAGCGCTGCGCGCAACGCGTTGGCCTCTTTCTCATCGCGGCCGCCGCCTCCGAGCCATTCCGCTATTCTTGCGCTGATCGCAGGAACATGCGCTGAGGCCAGTTCGCTAGAATTGAGTACGAGCTGGCGATCCTCTATCGATCCCAATAGCGGAAGCAGGGACAGCATATGGTTGCTCAGGCGCTGCAAGCCTCGCAACACATTCGCGGAGGCGGCTGGCTCGTAGGCAAGGTGGCGACCAAGTTGGTCGATTTCGGAAGCTGCTGCAGCAAGACGTAAGCGTTCGTCGTCACGTGCCTTGTCGTTGCCCTTACCGGTGAGGATGTCGATCGCGAGCTTACGTGCACCGACGAGCCATGCGTCGGCCTGGGCGGTGACAGCAGAAGTCACGCTTCGAGGCAGTACCAGCATCGCAAAGACGCTCGCGCAAACGATTCCAAGCGTGATCTCCTGCACGCGCGAGACGACGATGTCGAAAGTTGCCTGCGGTATGGTGACGATCGGAAACCCGAGCAGCGCCACGGTGTAGCCGGCGAGCATGAATACATAGCTGCGCGGGGTGCCGTCGATCAGCGAGAGGTACAGGCAAATGCCGACCCACAGCGCGATGCCGAGGCTGAGCAACTCTGGCGAATTGACGAGGTTGGGGACCAGCGCGATTGTCCCTGCCGCCCCAATCAGTGTTCCCAGGATGCGATAAACAGCCTTTGAGGTCGTCGCTCCCGTCAACAGGTTGGAAGTAATGTAGACCGACGCCATGGCCCAATAGGGACGCGGCATGTCCAGCAGCAGGGCAATTGAGAACGCCAGCATCGCCGCCGCGAAGGTCCGCAGCGCGAAGATGAGAGCGGCATGTCGGTCCCGAAATGAAGGAGCTTGGGTCATGGCGCGGTCGATGGTTTCAGCAGTGAGCGACACATGGCTTCGCGTCGGTTTGCGAAGCAGTTGCAAAGACATTCGCGCTGCATTCTCGCGACCCCGTCCTGCAGTTGACGGAGTCGGTCGACGTCCGCGCGGCACCGATGCCACCGTCCGGCTTCATGACGGTGACGAAAATCATGAAGCATAGGACTTTGCCGGCGAGCACAGCGAGACAAAATGCGTCTCTCATGCGGAGCTCCTGATCAGTCGAATGCGGCTGTGCTAGTCATATGAGTTCCGAGCGGCCGCGGCTTCGCTCGGATTGCGGATGCTTTGTCATTTGTTGCTGTCGGCGCGACCTTAGCCTCGTCCATCGCCGCGAACGCATCGCGTGCACTGCGCTGCTTGATCTGGGCGAGGTCTTGGTTCGAAATAGTGTCTAGCTTCGACTCGAGCGCAGTCGAGAGCGACATCCCGGCATGCGCGGTATCGAACACGATCCTCTCCGGCCATTTGTGGTCCGAGCGGATGCGCAGATGAACCCTCTCACTGAGGGTAATCGCCGAATGAAAATCAGCAGCGGAACCTGGGATCCACCAGTCGGCGAGAAACAGGGCCATGAACAGGGTGCTTCCGACCCAGAGGAAGTATTGGCGTAGAGGCATGACAAGCAGATCCTCGGCGACTGAGCGAAGGCGCTGGCGCACGGCGGCTCGTTGCCCTCTAAGACGCGAAGGTAGTGAAATGACAGTCCACCGGCTTTGCATCGCCTGCTCTGGTTTTGTCATTTGTTGCTGCTGACGCCGGCGAGGGCGCCGGCGCGCAGGTTCAGGCCAAAGCCCGAAGAGATCGGACAACGATGCTTCGACGTTCGCCTCCAATGCTCCGAGGGCGATGATCCCAACGGCGGGCCAGCACTCAGTCACTCCCCGGTTGCGGAATCATCCACACGGAAATCGTCTGCCAGAAGCCATCGCTCGCCTTGCGCTGATACGCGACGAAGTCGGCGTCATCACCGTGCTCAATTTCGTACCGGTAGGGTTCGATATGTCTTGTCATTGAACTCTCGTCAGTGTTTGAGGAAATGCCTTCCTCCAAGAAGATCGATTAGACGGCCGGCCTTAAACAGGGGCCTGCGTGGAAAGCGTCCTTCCGAGCAGCGGAAGATCGCTCGACACGGGCGACCCGGTTCCCTCGTTTGCGGATGCCGTCTTCCGAAATTTGGGGCGATGTGGCAAAATCGAAAGAGAGTCTTCCAAATTGTGGAAGGGAATCCGATGGATCGCCTGGAAGCAATGTCGACCTTTCTGACCGTGGTCGAGCAGGGCAGCTTGTCCGCGGCGGCGCGGCGATTGAAAACCCCGCTCACAACGGTCAGCCGCAACGTATCCGAGCTCGAGGCTCACCTGCGAACGAAGCTCTTCAACAGATCGAGCCGACAGCTGGTGCTCACGGATGCAGGCACTTCCTACGTCGCAGCCTGCAAGCGCATTCTCACTGATGTGACTGAAGCGGAGCGCATAGCGTCCGGTGAGTACACCACGCCGACGGGCGAGCTATCTGTGACGACGCCGTTGGGCCTCGGGCGCGTCGTCCTCATGCCGATCATCGCGAACTTCCTCAAAGCCTATCCGGATATCAAGGTCAGGATGATTCCGACCGATCAGAAGCTCAGTCTGGCTCAGGAGCAAATCGATGTCGCGGTGCGCATCGGCGAATTGCCGGATTCGAGCCTGGTCGCATTACGGCTCGGCAGGACGCGCCGCGTGGTGTGCGCCAGTCCTGCCTATCTGGCGGCACGCGGAACGCCGCGCACGCCGGAAGATCTGGTCAGCCATGATTGCATCAGTTATGCCGGCTTCTCGCTGCCCGATTCCTGGACATTCGTCAGGAACGAGGCGACCATAGTAGTGCCGGTGCAGACGCGGCTGATCGTCGGTAGCGTTGAAGCGGCTTGTGCGGCTGCTCGAGCCGGCATCGGAATTTCCATCGCCTTTATCTATCAAATCGAGGCTGCTCCGGGGGAAGGACCTTTGACAACCGTGCTGGATGAATTCCAGCCGCCGTCAATGCCGGTCAATCTCGTATATGCCGCGAACCGGTTTCTACCGATCAAGATCCGCGCTTTCCTTGACTTCGCTGCGCCTCGGCTGAAGAAAGTCTTCGCCGAGTAGGCCGGCATTGGCGGGGCGCTGCGTGCCGCGCTCTTGAAAGATGCGGCCCCTCTAAGCGCCAGGAAGTGGGCCGCATCTGTAGCAATCCCACCCCCCGGCTTTCTCCTGCTTGCTACTTCGGTGTCAGCACCCGGTCCCGGCTTTCCAAAATCTGGAAGGATGTCTTCCGATTTTCCCGCCTGTTGACCCGGCCCCGTCGCCCCATCTGCCAACCAGGACCCGCCGGAACACGGCGTCACAGATGGAGGCGAATATGGGTGAAGTTATCCAATTTATCCCGAAGGCCGAGCGTGAACGGCTCCGCCTGATACGAGAAGCCCGCGCGCACTACGACAGTGTTTTCCCGCCAGCCAACCCCGCCAGCAAGCAGCACGACAACGCACCAATCGTCCACTCGGTCAACGGAACCCGGATCCACCAGGGCGGCGAATTGCTGTGATGATCAGCAACCAGGCCTTGCTCGCTAGTCAACCCAACAGGAGAAATCGCTATGTCAATCCGCAGTATTCTTTTCGCCGCTGCATTCGGTCTCGCCTCCGTGGCGGTCGCCCATGCTGATGGCCTGCGCCCGATCGAGGGCAAGAGCATCGACCTCGGCGGGATATCGGGGATCGCCTACTACACGGTTGAGCGTGACGGTTTTCACGTCGTCGCCACGCTTGCGCAGGGTGAGGCAGGAACGCCGATCCGCGTCGTATCCGTCCTCGAACCTGGTCAGCGCGTGGTTCTCTCAACACCGCAACAAGCGGGAGCGATCGAGATCAGCCGGGAAGGCGACAACGTACTCGTTCGCAAGGCCAACGTAGCTGTGAACTGAGCCTCAACTCAACTTGAAACAGCCGTGATGCGGAATGGAGCTACACATGTCCACCATCCACCTTCATCGGACCACCACTGCGACTCCAGAGCAATACGTCGCTGGACTTACCGATTTCGGACCTGGGCGCTCGAAGCTCTTCGGCAACAGCGCCGACGCGTACCTCAAGGTGCATCTCCGCGGCGGCTCGCATGCTGACGTCACAGAAGGCTCCGGCGGGATTTGGGAGCGCCTGTATTACGACTGGTCCGATGACAGTCGTGTCCTCCTCACCACGATCGACTCCAACGTGTGGGGTGGCGCGTCGGGCCACACCTACACCTTCACCCGTCAGCCTGACGGCACGACTGACATTGATGTGGTGGCCGTACGCGACGGCAAGAACCTCTGGGGGCTGCTCGGTTTCGTGCTCGGAACGATTGGCAGGCGGGTCTTGGAAAAGGCGTTCGAAAACTCCGTCAAGGCCATCGAAGCCCGAAACAACAAGTCTGAACGTCTCGAGGCAGGTCCTTCCAGCCTCGCGGCCTGAGCGGGGCGGCAGTGGGCGAAACCGGCCGGGTCACTGTCATCAACGTCAGGACGGATGTCGCACTGGCCTTCAGCTTTTTCGACCAGCGAGTTTCGTGTCACTCGCGCATCCATGGGCTTCTAAAAACGCCGCAGGCATTGCTTGAAAAGAGTGCGCGTCAGAGCGCGAACACCACGGAGGTTCGCTATGAAGATATTCGTTGCCGGCGCCACCGGCGCCGTAGGCCTTCCGCTGGTGCGCGCGCTATGCACGCTTGGTCATCAGGTAACCGGCATGACACGCGCCGGTCTGGGCGCAGATCGCCTCCGCGAACTTGGCGCCTCGGCCTGCGCCGCCGATGTCTTCGATCCGAAGGCGGTGCGCGATGTGATCGCGGCGGCGGCGCCGGATGTGGTGATTGACCAGTTGACCTGGCTTCCCGCCAATCCCGCCGACATTATCAAGTCCATGCCCAACGATACCCGCCTTCATCGAGAGGGCGGGGGAAACCTGCTCGCTGCGGCTGAACAACTCGGCGTCAGGCGCTACATCCTGCAGTCGCGTGGCTTCTACCTCGATGCTTCCGAAGGGCGGCTCGCCGATGAGACTGCCAAACTTCGCTATCACGCGCCCGGCGAGATTGGCGAGAGCACGCGCGCCATCGGAGCCTATGAGGATCGTGTCCTGGCGTCGGCTGCCCTAGAGGGCGTGGTTTTGCGCTATGGCTTCTTCTACGGCCCCGGTACGTGGTACCGCCCGGACGGAGCCATCGCCGAGCAGGCGCGCAATCGCGAGTCGGCAATCATCGGCGAAGGCAACGCCGTCTGGTCCTTCGTCCACATCGACGACGCCGTCGCCGCAACCGTTGCCTCGGTGACGGCTGAACCGGGCATCTATAACGTCGTGGACGACGATCCGCTGTCCGTTTCCGAATGGCTGCCGGCCTTCGCTCAGTGGGTCGATGCGCCGCAGCCGTCGCGCGTGAGCGTGGAAGAGGCGCTGAAGACGGCTGGCGAGGAAGCGGTCTACTACCATACGAAGCTGACGGGTGCCTCCAACAGCCGGGCCAAGGCAAAGCTCGGGTTTGCACCACGACCGTTGCTCTGGAAAAAGCCGCCGCATTCCAATCAAACAAGCCGACGGTGATGCGGCGATCGGCCAAGAGCTTTGTTTCTGGTTGCTGTCCCCTTGTCATTGGTTGCTGACAGCGGGCGTTTTGAAAGCCTGCCGTCTTGCAAGACCAGTGATGTCGCGTATCTCGGCGGTTGCCCGGATTCCGGGGGCGAACAACGTGGGCCAATGCTTCAGGAGCGCGTCATGGACGTTCGACAACAGCAACCGGCAACTGCCGGCCGGAATGAGCCGTGGCCATACCTAGATTTTTGGGGGAAGCATGGCTGCGTCAACCTGCTGTCAACGTCGACGAATCGAGGCTGGTTCGGCCTGTCGGCCCAATTGTGCAGTGTCAGGAAAACGGTGGCCCCGTGGCGGACCCCGCAATCCGAGATCAGGATTTGCGTCGATGTCCGCGGCAACAAATCGTCCATCGCGCGGCGGGCCCCGGGAATCGAAAGCCGGATAGTCGTAAGGCGAGGCACAGTGTGGTTCTCTCCTCCCGGTTTGCAGGAAGGATTGGTTGATATCGCCGACGACATGAGCGGAGTGTTGCATATCTACCTTCCGCTTACCCACTTCTCTCCGAGCAATTTTGATATCAACGTCCGTGAGTCGGTAGTCGGCGGGTTGAGCTACGAAGATGCTTTCGACGATCCGTTGCTGGCCGAGATCGGATGTGCGATCGCGTCAGAGCTGCAGACTGAAACCTCCGCCGGCCGCCTTCTCATTGAAGGCCTTGCATCCAGCCTGGCGGCGAGGCTGGTTCAAAAATGCACCAGGGAATCGACTGGCCAGTCCATTGGCTCTCCCGCAAGAGGCGGACTCGATCGGCGCAGACTCCAGCGTGTGATGGACTACATTGAAGCGAACCTGGAAGGCGATCTCACCCTCGATCACATGGCATCGATTGCGTGCTTGAGCCGGTTTCACTTTGCCCGAGCCTTCAAGGAAGCCGTCGGAGAATCGCCTCATCGCCACGTCAGCGCCAAGCGCCTCAACCGTGCGAAAGCCTTGCTGATGCACGGTAATCGATCGTTAGTGGATATTGCGCTGTCGCTCAGCTTTGCCAGCCAGGCCAATTTCACACGCGCGTTCAGGCAAGCAACAGGTCACGCGCCTGGTCAGTTTCGCCAGTCATTTGGATCGCAACAACCGGAACCGTCATTGAGACGCGCTCTGTCTGCTCCGGCTTGAATCTGAAAGTCACACACCTCTGCCAACGCGTGTGAGCGCAATCGCTGGCAGATATCACGCAGAAAGACCAGCTTTTCATCAAACCAATGTTTTGAGCTTACACCTAGACCGCTCCGACATTCCATCAATCGTGAGAGTTAGGAGCGTGATTCGCGTCAAGCTGCGCGCGTCATCATTTTCGTATCTGGCTCTGCAGCCCCAATCGCCAGCAACAACTGACAAAACAACAGCAGGCGATGCAAAGAATTCGGCCGGTCCCTTCACCATGTTCGATGCAATGAAGCAAGGCACAAGAACTGTCACTGCTGCGTTGCGGCGACCGTCACGGCTCGCCTGGCGCCGATATCGAACGGCAAGACGACAGAGGAGTCCAGGGATGAGAATCATACATGCAAGCGGATTGTCGGGTTTTGCTCGCAGGACAGCTAAGTCAGCATCCGACGTCGCCCGTGTCGTTCACAACCTGGTCATGGACGTACGCGACAGCTACCGGCCCGAACTGCATTACATGCGCGGCCCGGGCCCAAAATGGCGGACCAAGCATCAATCCAGGCAAAGCGCCGGTTCTGAAGCCGTGCCGTCGGCCGAGCACCATCAGCTGACGGCCGACCCCATCCGATAGCCGCTCGAGGTTACGCAATCATGTTCGTGATACCGGTGTACCTGCTTGCCGTTTCGCTCTTGATCAACCTGGCGACAATCTCGCGAGTCGAATCCTCGGAGCGCATCTCCGATCGAGCGTCTAATCGCGCTCGTTGGGCGGAAACCCGAGGATGGATGCTGCTCGTCGGCGCCGCGCTTTGCATCGCATTGATGGCTGTACTGAGTGGTTCGGTGCATGCCGGCGTCGCCCTCGAAGAACGCAAACTGCCGATGAAGTTCACCTGGGTCGATTGCGAGCCGAATTGCCGGGGCTGGGTCAGTGCGGCGGGCATCGTGACCGCCGATAGTCCGAGGAATTTTGATGAATTCGCCCGTGGGCGACAGCTCGGCGGCGCGACCATCGTGCTGGATTCCAGCGGCGGTTCGGTCAACGCCTCGATTGCGCTTGGAAGGCGTTTCCGCGAGCTTGGGGCGCTGACCACCGTCGGCGTCAGCGTCCAGACCAATACCGCCCAGAGTGCTTCCGCCAATATGACGCCTGTAGCCTATTGCGAATCGATGTGCGTCTTCCTTCTGTTGTCGGGCAAGACGCGTTACGTGCCCGAGACTGCTCATGTTCGGGTGCATCAGATCTGGCTCGGCGATCGCGCCAATGATGCCAAGGGCGCAACCTACAGCGCAGATGATCTGATGATCGTGGAACGCGATATCGGGCGTCTCGCCAAATACACCTTCGATATGGGTGGCGCCGGCGATCTATTGTCGCTGTCGCTGAACGTGCCACCGTGGGAAGATCTGCATGAACTGTCTCGGGACGAGTTGCGACTGACCAATCTCGTCACCACCGATATGGATGCTCAGGCGGCAGGCCCCAATGCCGCGATGGTCGAGCTGACGCCCAAACCGGTGCAGGGTCGCTTCGTAAGCAGCGCTGTTGCGACCTCTCCGGAGCCGGGAAGACCAGTCAAGTCGGCTGAAGCTATGAGCCGCACCGGCGGCCTGAGGACGGCGATGACCCAGCCTGGGCAAGAGTAACAGGTAGCCCATTTGAGCAACTGCTAAAAGCTTCCTTGTTCCGCGCCATACGCGCATCGCTGGTCGCGTTGTTCGGGAGGCCGATTTGTATCTTGCTGGCTCGCGGTTCGACCTGCGCTGACCGCTAAACTCTTTGCTTGCCTGAGCCGATACCGCTTTGTCCGTGCCTTCAAGCAAGTCGTCAGGCAACCCCTCATCGCTACGTTAACGCCAGGCGCCTTCACCTCGCGAAAGCCCTTCCTATTGCGCTGGTGCTCAGCCTTTCTGTAGCCAGTGTCACACGCGCATTCAGGCAAGCAAGCGACTAAGCGCCCGGCCAAGTTTCGTCAGGTATTCGGATCGCAACAAGGCGGTCATTGAGGCGAATTCGTCTCGTTCTGGCTTGAACCTGATCTGAGTACGTCGAATGCGCCCGGTTGTGCCGACTTGATCGCGTCACACATTCGGCATTTTCCAAACGCGGCCATCACCTCAGACAGTCTTGAGTGTGCAGCGCGGCAAGTATCCGCGCATTTGCATCTGAAGCCCCCGATCGCCCGCAACAAATGACAAAACCACAGCACGCGATGCAAAGCCTTCGGCCGGTCACTTCACTAGGTTCGATGCGAGAGAACGAGATGCCTGCAGCCGCAGGCCCCGCAACGAACGGAGATCGACATGGCCACTGCGACCGCACTGAAGCCTTCGAAGCAGCTTCCGCCGCCGAATAGCGACTTCTTTCAATTCGCCGAAACGCTCTCCGACGAGGAGCGGGCGATGGTAAAGAAGGTCCGCGCCTACATGGAGACGAAGGTCCAGCCCATCATCAACAAGTACTGGGTCGAGGACGCGTTCCCGCTCGAGCTGCTTCCGTCCTTCAAGGAGCTGAACATCGCCGGTCTGGGCATGCATGGTTACGGCTGCCCGGGCGGAAGCCCCTTGCTGTTCGGCCTGGTCGGCCTGGAGATCGCGCGAATCGATGTGTCGTTCTGTACCTTCTATGGCGTCCACACCAGTCTCGCGATGAATTCCATCTACATCGCGGGCACCGAGGAGCAGAAGCAGACGTGGCTGCCGCAGATGGCGCGCATGGAAAAGGTCGGCTGCTTCGCGCTGACTGAGCCGCTCGTGGGCTCGGGGGCTGCTCGTGGTCTCACGACCACAGCGAAACGCGAAGGCGACACCTGGATCCTTAACGGCCAGAAGCGCTGGATCGGCAACGCACCGTGGTGCGACATCTCGATCGTCTGGGCCCGCGACGTCGCCGACAACCAGGTCAAGGGCTTCATCGTCGAGAACAAGACCATGCCCGGGTTCAGCGTCGAGAAGATGCAGAACAAGATCGCGCTGAAGGTCGTGCAGAACGGCCAGATCACGATGACCGACTGTCGCGTGCCCGATGCAAATCGTCTCCAGGGAGGCCAAGGAACGTTTCGCGACGCTGCGCAGGCGCTGCGCAGCACCCGGTATGGCTCCGGGTGGGAAATCACCGGCGCCCAGATGGGCGCCTACGAAAATGCCCTCAAGTATGCCCAGGAGCGCTTGCAGTTTGGCAAGCCGATCGGGTCGTTCCAGCTCGTTCAGGATCTTCTGGCAAAGATGCTCGCCAACATCGTGGCCTGTCAAAGCATGCTGGTCCGCTCGGCGCAGCTGGAGGCCGAAGGCAAGCTGACGGATGCGCATGCCGCGCTTGTCAAGGCGTTCTGTACGGTCAAAGCGCGGGAAACGGTCGCCTGGGCCCGCGAGCTGATGGGTGGAAACGGGATCCTGGTCGACTACAACGTGGCGCGCTTCTTTGCCGATGCCGAGGCGATCTACTCCTACGAAGGCACCTACCAAATGCAGAACCTGATCGTCGGCAAGGCGATCACCGGGCTCAGCGCCTTCGTGTGATGTCGCCAAAACGGGCCGGCGCTCGCCTGCCGGCCCACCCCTCAGGCAGGAGCAATCGATATGTCGACAGCAGCAGTGACGCCATCTCCGGCGGTCATCCCCACCGTTTCGCAAGCGCTGACGCTTGCGAACGTTCTCTACAGGAAGCAGGGCGCGATCGCTTATTTGACGGTCAATCGGCCCAACGTCCTTAACGCGCTGAATGCGGCGACATGGGCAGCCTTGGAGGCCGCCTTCAAGAATGCGCAGAACGACTCGGACGTGCGAGGCGTCATCCTGACGGGCGTGGGCGACAAGGCCTTCATCGCCGGCGCCGACATCGGCGAGCTCGCGCAAGCGACAGCGATCGACGCGGAGCGGTCGAGCCGCTCCGGACAGCAGATCCTCGACTTGATCGAACATCTCGGCAAGCCGGTGATCGCAGCGATCAACGGCTTTGCGCTCGGTGGCGGTTGCGAGACGGCGATGGCGTGCACGATCCGCATCGCGGTGGAGCACGCGAAGTTCGGCCAGCCGGAGGTGAAGCTCGGATTGCTTCCCGGCGGTGGCGGCACGCAGCGGCTGCCGCGCCTCGTCGGCAAAGGCCGTGCTCTCCAGCTCATTCTGTCGGGCGGACTGATCAGCGCGCAGGAAGCTTACCGCATCGGGCTCGTCAACGAAGTCGTCCCGGCCGCCGACCTGATCACGCGTGCAGAGTCAATTCTGAACGAGATCGCCGCCAACGCTCCGATCGCCGTCAAGTACGCGCTCGACGCCGTGAACAACGGAATGGAGACAAGCCAGAACGAAGGTCTGGCCCTCGAAGCCTCCTACTTCGGGCTGTGCGCCGGAACGGAGGACGAGAAGGAGGGGACCTCGGCCTTCCTCGAGAAGCGCCCACCGCATTTTGCGGGTCGTTGATCACAATCATTTCAGGAGAAACGCAAATGGCAAACGACAACATCTTCTCGGGCCTGAAGGTCGTGGACTTCTCGAGCTTTGTCGCCGCACCGGGCGCGGCCGTGATCCTCTCCGACTTCGGCGCCGATGTCATCAAGGTCGAGCCGCCGCAAGGCGACATGTGGCGAGGCGGCAACCGGACCCCGATCCAGCCGATGTCCGAAGATCCCTATCAATGGCATCTCGCCAACCGCAACAAGCGCAGCATCTCGCTCAATTTGAAGTCACAAAGCGCGCAGCAGGTTCTTTTCGAACTCGTCAACTGGGCCGACGTGTTCATCGTCAATACGCCGCACCATGCGCGCAAGCAGCTCAAGCTCGAATATGAGGATGTAGCGGGGTGGAACCCGCGCCTGATCTACGCCGATCTCACCGGCTTCGGCGAGAATGGGCCAGATGCCGACCTGCCTGGCTTCGATGTCACGGCTTACTGGGCGCGCAGCGGGCTGTTGTCGATGACTCGCGATGCCGGCGCGCCGCCGACCTGGCCCGTGGGCGGCAGCGGCGACAACGCCACGGCGGTCGGTCTCTATTCCGCGATCGTCACTGCCCTCTACCGGCGCGAACGCACCGGCAAAGGCTCATATGTCACGACCTCGCTGCTTGCCCAGGGTGTGTGGTCGGCGAGTGTGTCCATTCAGGCGGCCCTCTCCGGCGCCAAGTTTCCTCCGATGCACGATCGCACGCATCCCGCCAACGCAGCGATGAACGTCTATCGTTCCTCCGACGGGACATGGTTCGTTCTTATCGTCACGCCCGACAAGTTCGTGACCGTCGTGAAGGCGATCGGCCGGGCGGACCTGCTGACCGATCCGCGCTTCTCCAGTCCGGCGCAGATCGTGGCGAACATGACGCCGCTCACGGCCATCTTCGACGAGCTTTTCGGCACTCACCCCATGGCGCATTGGCATTCGGTCTTCGCCGGTTTGAACGTCACGTTTGGAGAAGTCCGTGGACCGCAGGAGGTGATCAACGATCCGCAGCTCCAGGAAAACGAGATCATCGTGCCGCTCAACGGCGCCGGCGGCAAGCTGACCTCGACAATCTCGAGCCCGATCAAGGTGCATGGCGTCACCAAGGCTCCGGCACGGCGTGGGCCCGGCCTCGGTGAGCACACCGAGGAGATTCTCGGCGAGCTCGGTTTCGACGCCAAGAGCGTCGCTAACCTGCGCGAAAGCGGTGCCGTTCCGAACGCAAAGGAACGCACGGCCTAGTCGCAGAAACCATCGAACAAAGCAGCACGCAATGAGTGACATCAATACGGAAATTTCCGGCGGCATCCTGCGGGTCGAGCTGAATCGCCCGGCCCAGAAGAACGCAATGACGGCCGGCATGTACACGAGCCTCGCCGGCATCTTCAAGGAAGCTGACAAGGACGAGGCGGTCCGTGTCGTGCTCTGGCACGGCGCCGGCGACGCGTTCTGCGCCGGCAACGACATCGGGGATTTCCTCAAGAATCCGCCCGGGCCCGGCGAATCCCCGCAGTCCGTCCTGATCAACGCGTTCATCGGGTTCGAAAAGCCGATCGTCGCGGCCGTGCAAGGCGCCGCGGTCGGCGGCGGCACCACCATGCTGGCGCACTGCGATTTCGTCTACGCAGGCGAGAGCGCGAAGTTCAAACTGCCGTTTATCGATCTCGCCCTGGTGCCGGAATTCGCTTCGAGCTTCTCGATGCCTGCGCGCGTCGGGCATCTCCGGGCGGCGGAAATGTTCCTGTTCGGCGAGCCGTTCACGGCCGAGCGGGCGGCGGAGTTGGGCCTCGTGACCCGTGTGCTGCCCGATCGCGATCTGCTCGCGACCGCTACTGCGACGGCGCAGAAGCTAGCGGCAAAACCGGCCGGCGCGTTGCGTGCCTCCAAGCGGCTGATCAAGCAGGCCTGGGTCGACCAGCTCAGAGTGGCCGCGAAACTCGAAAGCCGGGAGTTCAGCGAGCGCTTGCACTCCGCGGAAGCTTCCGAAGCCTTGACGGCTTTCCGCGAGAAGCGGCCGCCCAATTTCACCAACCTGCCGAAGCCACGCGCGGCCGAATAGTCCGGCGTCAGCGAAGCGACACAAAAGGAGAGACCATGACCGTACTCCATGCCACGCAGATGAAAGCCGTATCGGGCGCGACCCGCTCTAGCCGGCTGTTCCTTCTCGACCTGAGCGGCGGCCGCGTCCTGTCGATGGATCCGGATGGCTCGCATCCTCAGGTCATCGCCGCCGACTGTCCTCATCCCGACGGGATCGTCGTCGACGTGGGAGCGGGTCACGTCTACTGGACCAATATGGGCGCCGTTCCCAACCGGAACGACGGCTCCATCGAACGCGCCGACCTTGATGGAAGCAATCGCAAGTTCATCGTTGCGCCCGGCGGCACGTTCACGCCGAAGCAGCTCCATCTCGATAAGACGAACGCCAAGCTCTACTGGTGCGATCGCGAAGGGATGCGAGTCATGCGCTCGAGTCTCGACGGTTCGCAGATCGAAACCCTCGTCCAGACCGGCGCGGGCGAAAACGATCGTCACGACCAGACCAGATGGTGCGTTGGAATCACCGTCGATCCCGAACGGCGACAGATCTACTGGACGCAAAAGGGCGGGGACAACGCCGAAGTGGGGCGCATCCTGCGCGCCGGGATCGAGATTCCGAAGGGCGAGACGGCGGCTAACCGTAGCGACATCGAAGTCGTCTTCAACGGTCTTCCCGAGCCGATCGATCTCGAACTCGATCTTGAGCATCGCGTCCTGTACTGGACCGACCGCGGCAATCCCCCACGCGGCAACACGGTGAACCGCGCACCCGTCGACGCGAAGCCCGGGCAAAGCGAACCGCAGATCGTGGTCTCCGACCTGATGGAAGGTATCGGCATCGCTCTGGATGTTCCTGGCAACCGGATGTTCGTGACCGATTTCGCCGGTTCACTCTATGCGGCGAAACTCGACGGGACGGACAAGCGAATGCTTCTCGCCGCCCAGGGAAATCTCACCGGCGTCGCGTACGTCATCCTCTAGAAACACATTGGAGCACCCACATGAGCAATAGCAAACCCATTCGCCGCATCGCCGTCATCGGCACCGGCGTGATCGGCGCGAGCTGGGCCGCGCAGTACCTCGCCAAGGGACTCGAAGTCATCGCGACGGACATTGCGCCCGACGCGGAGGCCACACTGCAGAAGTTCGTGAAGTCGGCCTGGCCGGCGCTCGAACGATTGGGCCTGTCGCCGGGTGCATCGCTGACGAATCTGAAGTTCACCGCCGACCTTGCCGAAGCTGTTGTTGGGGTTGACCTCGTCCAGGAAAATGGGCCCGAGCGGCTGGACTTCAAACAGAAGCTGTACAAGCAGCTTGACGAGCTGCTGCCGCCGGACGTGATCATCGCGTCGAGCTCGTCCGGGATCAAGATGAGCGACATTCAATCCGGCGTCACATCGCATCCGGAGCGTTGCGTCATCGGTCATCCCTTCAATCCGCCGCACCTGATCCCCTTGGTTGAGGTCGTCGGCGGGGTCAAGACCTCGGAAGCAATCGTCCAGCGCGCGATCGCGTTCTACAAGTCGATCGGGAAGAAGGCCGTACGCCTCAACAAGGAAATGCCGGGCCATGTCGCCAACCGCCTGCAGGCCGCACTGGCCCGCGAGGTCTACTACCTCGTTGCCGAGGATGTGGTGAGCGCTGCCGACGTCGACGACGCCTTGTCCTGGGGGCCGGGTTTGCGCTGGGGCATCATGGGCAACATGATGCTCAATCATCTCGCCGGCGGAACCGGCGGCATCGAGCAAGCGCTGAGGGGACTAGGTGGCCCGATGGCGGCCTGGTGGAAGACGCTTGGTTCGCCGGAGATGACTCCGGAGTTCCAGCACAAGCTCATCGACCGCGTCCAAGCCGAAGTCGGATCGCGAACCATCGACGAGCTAGAGGCGGAGCGAGACGAGCTTCTGATCGGCCTCCTGGAGCTGCGCAACAAGCGGTTGGAGACCGCCACCTCGCAAAAAGTCGCAGCCGAGTAGCGGGGCCGAGAGCTGAGATACAGCAATTGGCCGATCGTGGTCTCACCCAGAACAGTTTTCCGCTTGAGGAATCCACCATGAACAGCATCGCGAGTTCGGTGTCGCGCACTCGGCTGATCTCCCAGTTCGGCTGGCTGGAGCGACCGCGTCAGTTCATCAGTTTGGCCAAGCCGCGCGTTATGGCGCTCTCGCTATTCACCGCGTTCGTTGGATTGATGATCGCTCCGATACGCTTGGAACCACTTCCTGGCTTGATCGCAATTGCGGCCATTGCAGTCGGCGCCGGGGCCGCCGGCGCACTGAACATGTGGTACGACGCCGATATCGACGCGATCATGGCGCGCACCGCGATGCGGCCAATTCCGCGCGGCAAAGTCTCGAGGGCTGAGGCGCTGGCTTTTGGACTTATCCTTGGCGTTATTGCGGTCACGACTCTCGCTTTGGTGACTAATCTGGTGGCGGCGGCGCTGTTAGCCGGCACGATCCTCTTCTATGTCGTCGTGTACACAGCGTGGCTGAAGCGGGCAACGCGACAGAACATCGTCATCGGCGGTGCCGCCGGCGCACTTCCCCCGGTGATCGGATGGGCCGCGGCCACCGGGCAGATCGGGCTCGAGCCGCTGACACTTTTCCTCATCATCTTCCTCTGGACGCCGCCGCATTTCTGGGCACTCGCGCTCAATCGCACCGATGACTATGCCCGCGCCGGCGTCCCCATGCTGCCCGTCGTTGCAGGACGGACCGCAGCCACACGGCAGATCCTGACCTACAGCGGCCTCCTTGTCCTCGCTTCCGAGCTACCTTTGGGCCTTGGGTTTGTAGGCGCGATCTATGGCGGGATCGTCGCCACTTGCGGCGCACTTTTCCTCTTGCTCGCACTTCAGTTGAACAGGAGCGCTGCAGCCGATCGTCACGCGGCTCACAGGCTGTTCGTCTTCTCCATCGCCTATCTGTTCCTGCTGTTTGCAAGCCTTCTGGTCGATCACAACGGCAGTGGGTGCACGCCGAAGCATTCGTCGCATGACGACCGGGCAAGCGCGCTGCCGTCATCCACGCGACAGTCGAACACTGCTCGCAGTGCGGGCAGCTTCAAGGTTCGGGAGGTCTAAATATGCGATACGGTTCGCTTACTATGGTCCTGCTGGCTGCCGCGACACTCGGTGGCTGCGACGGCGTGCTCGATCCCAAGGGGCCCATTGCACTTGCCGAGCGGCAAATTCTGTTCAATGCGACCGGCATCATGCTGGCGATCGTGATCCCGGTGGCCCTTGCGACGCTTGGCGTTGCTTTCTGGTTCCGTGCATCGAATGAACGGGCGCGCTATCGGCCGGATTTCATCGATTCCGGCCGCATCGAGATACTGGTCTGGTCGATCCCGCTGATGACCGTGTTCCTTGTCGGCACCGTGGCCTGGATCGGTGCATACGATCTCGACCCGCCCAAGCCGATTGCCTCTTCCACGAAGCCGCTCAAGATCCAGGTCGTGTCGCTCGACTGGAAGTGGCTGTTCATTTATCCGGAGCAAGGTATCGCGAGCGTCAATCATCTGACGATTCCGGTCGGCACGCCGGTTAGCTTCGAACTGACGTCCTCGGGCGTCATGAACAGCTTCTTCGTGCCGCAGCTCGCCGGCCAGATCTACACCATGGCCGGAATGGTGACGCGGCTGAACCTGTTGGCTGACTACCCCGGCAGATATCGCGGGATGTCGGCGAATTACAGCGGCGCGGGCTTCTCCGATATGTACTTCAAGGTCGATGCGGTGGCGCCCGACAGCTTTGTGCAATGGTCGGCTGCAACACGCACCGCCGGCCCCGTGCTCGACGCACAAGCTTACGCCGATCTGGTTCGGCCGAGCAGGGCGGTTACACCCTTTACCTATCGGTCTGTCGTCAACGGCCTGTTTGCCAACATCCTGAGTGCCGAAATGCAGCCGGCCGCGGGTGTCTGTGTCGCATATCCCAAATCCCTGAGGGCAGAACGATGAACCTGTTGGGCAAGCTCGACTGGACTGCGATTCCTTTTCATGAACCGATCATCATGGGCACGGTGGCGAGCGCTGGCTCCGTCATCCTGGCGGCTCTGGCATGGGTCACTGTCAAGGGGTACTGGCCGTATCTCTGGCGGGAATGGATCACATCGGTCGATCACAAGCGCATCGGAGTTATGTATCTCGTGCTTGCGCTGCTCATGCTCGTGCGCGGTTTCGCCGACGGAATCATGATGCGCACGCAGCAGGCGGTCGCAGCCGGCGGCGCCCAGGGATATCTGCCGCCCGAGCATTTTGACCAGATTTTCTCGGCGCACGGCACCATCATGATCTTCTTCGTGGCCATGCCGTTCGTGATCGGACTGATGAATTTTGCAGTGCCGTTGCAGCTCGGCGTCCGCGACGTGGCGTTTCCCACGATGAATTCCGCGAGCCTTTGGCTGACTGCGACGGGAATCTTGCTGATCAACGTCTCGCTCTTCGTCGGCGAGTTCGCCAAGACCGGATGGGTCGCCTATCCGCCGCTTAGCGAGCTGCAATTCTCCCCGGGCGTCGGCGTCGACTACTATCTTTGGTCCCTGCAAATCTCAGGCATCGGGACTTTGCTGAGCGGTGTCAATTTCGTCACCACGATCCTGAAGATGCGGGCCCCGGGCATGAGCTATATGCGCATGCCGGTTTTCTGCTGGACCGCGCTCGCCTCGAATCTGCTGATCGTGGCGGCATTCCCGGTGCTCACCGCGCTGTTCGCGATGTTGCTGCTCGACCGCTACCTCGGCTTTCACTTCTTTACGCTGGACGCCGGCGGCAACGCGATGATGTACGTGAACCTTTTCTGGGTGTGGGGTCACCCCGAAGTCTACATCCTGGTCCTGCCGGCATTCGGCATCTATTCGGAGGTGAGCGCGACATTTTCCGAGAAGACGCTGTTCGGTTACCGGTCGATGGTCGGTGCGACCCTGGCGATCTGCGTGCTTTCCTACACCGTGTGGCTGCATCATTTCTTCACCATGGGCGCAAGCGCGGGCGTGAACGCCTTCTTCGGCATCACAAGCATGATCATCGGCGTGCCAACGGGCGTTAAAGTCTTCAATTGGCTGTTCACGATGTATGGCGGTCGCGTCCGGTTCACCGTGCCGGTGCTCTGGACGATCGGCTTTATGGTGACGTTCGTCTTCGGCGGCCTGACCGGAGTCCTGCTGGCGTTGCCGGCGGTCGATTGGCAGGTGCACAACAGTGTCTTCCTGGTTGCCCATTTCCACCACGTCATCGTCCCGGGCGTCCTGTTCGGGGCCATCGCCGGCTACAATTACTGGTTTCCCAAGGCATTCGGCTTCAAGCTCAATGAGCGCTGGGGCGTCGCCGCGTTCTGGTGCTGGTTTATCGGCTTCCATCTTGCGTTCATGCCGCTCTATGTGACTGGGCTGATGGGGATGACCCGCCGGCTGCAGCACTATGATGTCCTCGCTTGGCAGCCCTGGCTGTTGGTCGCCGAGGCGGGCGCAGTCATCGTGATGGCCGGAATCGTCTGTCAGGTCGTTCAGCTCGTTGTGTCCATTCGCCACCGTGAACAGCTCCGCGACACGACGGGCGATCCGTGGAACGGCCGCACCCTGGAATGGGCCACGGCATCGCCGCCGCCGGCCTGGAATTTTGCGGTCCTGCCTCGCGTGGATGACATCGATGCCTTCTGGGACAAGAAGCAGCGCGTGCTCGCGAATCGGGACTTGTCCGGGCGGCCGCGCAAGTACGAGCCAATCGAAGTGCCGAGGAACAGTCCGGCCGGCTTCGTGACCGCGTTCTTCGCAGTGATCACCGGCTTCGCCCTGATCTGGCACATCTGGTGGATGGCAGGCGTCGGACTTATCGGCACGGCCGTGACGTGGCTTGCCTTCATGTTCCGCGCAGAGGACGAAGTCGAGATCCCGGCAGAACAGCTTGACCGGTTCGATCGGACACATCCGGTGGAGGTATCGCTATGAACGTCCTGGTCGAGGTAAATGCCCTCAGCAAAGCCGAGCTGCTTGATGTCAGTGCTGCGGGTCCCGCGCCCAAGCGAATTATCGCGGGTTTCGGGTTTTGGATCTTCCTGCTGAGCGACATCGTGATGTTCTCGGCGCTGTTTGCGAGCTATGCCGTGCTCGCAAAGGCGACTGCAGGCGGTCCGACCGGTGCGCAACTGTTTGATCTGCGCAACGCCGCGATGGAAACAGCTTTTCTCCTGCTCTCCAGCTACAGCTGTGGACTGATGTCCCTGGCTATCAATTCTCGGCACCAGTTCGGCACCTTCTTTGGTGCCGTGGTGACGTTCCTCCTGGGTGCGGGATTTCTCAATCTCGAGCTCCGCGAATTTCAGGACATGATTGCGGTGGGGGCGTCCCCCCAACGCAGCGCTTTTCTCTCCGCCTTCTTCACGCTGGTCGCCTGCCATGGGCTGCACGTGGCGGTCGGGCTGGCCTGGCTGGTTCTCATGATGATTCAGCTGTCGCGGCGGGGCTTCCAGCAGGTTGTGGTGCGCCGCTTGCACTGCTTCTCCCTGTTCTGGCATGCACTCGACATCATTTGGGTCCTGATATTCACGATCGTCTACCTGATGGGAGTCCTTCCATGACCGATACGCGTTGGGATGTTGCACCGGGAGACAGGCCGGCGCATCCGGCCTCAGAGCGAAGCGTGTCTTCCGGCATTCTCGTGTACACGATCGGCTTGCTGCTGGCAGCGATCCTGACGGCCACATCCTTTTGGGTCGCCAACACCTCGGCGATCTGGGCTCCCGGCGTGCCGGCCGGACTCGCTGTCCTTGCCATCGCTCAGATGGGCGTGCATCTGGTGTTCTTTCTTCACATCACCACGGGACCGGACAGCACCCACAATGTGCTGGCGCTCGCGTTTGGCGTGCTCATCGTGTTCCTCGTTCTCGCGGGCTCCCTCGTGATCATGGCCAACCTGAACGAGAACTTGATGGCGCATGGCGAGATGATGAATCTGCAAATGCAGCGCTAAACCATATGGGCACTTCCATCATCTCTGCGCTCGCCGCCCTCACAGGCGCAACATCGGCGGCCTGACAGGTGGGGTCGCCAATTGGCTGAACCACCGAAGCCAGGTCCGCGTGCTGCGCGAATTCAGTGAGGCTTGCCGCGAGGAATTCGACGAGATGCGCGACCGGCAGCTCTGACCGTGGATGTCGAGCGTCGGGGGCTTGGGCGTTAAGCAAGCAACGACAAAACCGCAGCATGCCAAGCAAAGCCTTCCATCAGGCGCTTCGCTATCCGGTTGCACGGAAACGAGCCGTGCGGTCCGTGGGACCGGCTCGCGACACCATCGAAGTTAGGAAAAGCGAGCAGGAGAGACGAGCACTAATGTACCTGGCCTATTTTTACGTAGCAGCAGCATTCCTGGGAACCGCCATCGGACCAAGGGCGGCCCTGACCAGGTTGATTGCCCTGGTCGTCGCATCGCTTGCGCGCGAGCTGAGACACCAGATTCGTAACGAACTTCTCTCTTCAATCGACATTGTGTCCGCTGCCGCGGTGCGCTCGGAAAATCCGGAGGTCAGGGTTGCGCTAGTCGATGTCGTCGAATTGCTGGAGCGTCACGCCGATGCGGGCGGATCTCAGCAAATCAGAACGTGCATCGGAGGCGATATGAAAAAGTCGTTGCCCAATAACAAGTTGTCCGCTCAAACTTGGCGCGCCACTTTGTTGCGAAGGGCGCCCAAGCTCCGCCCAGTCCGCTTCTGGCTTTAGTCAGCTTTAATCAGGAACCAACTCTCATTGTCTAAGGGAATGCAAGTCATGCCAATTCGATCGAAAACAGAACCAGCAAAAGTGTCCGCGAGTGAATGGCAAAATCCGGGGCAATTGCGCGGTCTGCTTGAAGGAAAGAGCTTGCAAACCGGCATTACGCTTCTCCGTTACGTTTCGGATGTGGTGGGTGAGGGGCCGACCTTGCACGTTCACCCGTATGACGAGATCTTCATGATCATCGAAGGCCGAGCTCGATTCACTGTCGGCGACAGGACCATCGATGCTGAGGCTGGTGACGTCGTGTTCGGTCCCGCAAACATTCCGCACGGGTATCAGAACCTGGGGCCTGGACGACTTGATTCGCTGGACATTCACGTGAGTCCTGAATGGATTCAATTCGATCTGGCCCGAGCCTGGAATAGATCGAGCGTTCTCCTTTCGGCTGACTCAAAAGTGAAACCCGACGGAACCGAATAGGGCACTTCAGCCGTTCAATCGGCGGGTCTGGCGCTATTCCACGGAGGAGGCGCGCCGATCAGCCTGTCCGCCCGACCAATCCGAGATCTGGCTTCGAACGTCGCGGACGCATCGGCCGTATATACCGACCGCCGTCGACAGCAACCCATGACAAAATCGCGGCAACCGGAGCAAAGCCACGCCCGGGAAAATTCTGCATAACACGAGCCAACCTAATCGATCTCGCTCATTGCCGGGCCGACGGAGGGTATCATGACGTTGCAGATCTCACGACGAGGCAAGGAATATCTCAAAACGGCGGAGACTTTGCTCCACTCCGCCAACATCGCGACAAATCGAGCGGTCGCGGATCAACTGAAGGCCCTTGCCGACATGTATGAACGGCGGGCGGAGCAAGCTTCGCATGTCGATGCGGCCAGGGCAGCGGCTCGCGCGGCCGCCGATGCGGAGGCATCATTCGAAGGAAGTCGGACATGACCCAGGTCTATTTCCACTGCTCCACCACGAAGAAGGTATTCCTCGATCACCACGGCGCCGTAGTGAACGATCTCGCCGAGGCGCATGATCGTGCGACCCGGCTCGTCCAGGCCTTCACCAACGAGCGCAGCCTCGAGGATTGGCGTGATTGGGTCCTGCACGTCAGCGACGACGAGGGTGATGAGCTCTTCGTCGTGCCCTTCGTCTTCATACTCGGCAAGCCGCATTGAGGGTCAGCATGCGCGCAATACGATGGCCAAGAGTGCCGCTCCGCCGACGGGTGAACGAAATCGCAAGACGAGTGAGCAAGCTCATCGCAATGGCTCATGATCCGTATCGGCCCGAGCGTCATTACATGCGCGGGCCGGGCCCGAAATGGTTCGCCAAACATGGCGCATCGGCTTCTGTCACGATTGGCTGAAAGGCAGTTTGGGTCCCCGGCGCGTGCCTCCCCCCGTGTCCCTCGCCGGGCTTCCCGCGGCCGGTCCTTCCCCTCCCGAGGACCGGCCGCCTCTTTTCAGAGCCTGAAACAGCCGAGATCGGCAAACCCCGTTAAGGCAGCAACGAAGCGAGTGATGAAAGCAATGGAGCACGCAATGAAATATCTCTCCACATCTGCGATAGCCGCGAGTTTTTTGGTCGCCCTCGTATCGGCCGCACAAGCCCGCTCGGCGTATGACGGGTCTTGGGACCTGCTCTTCGTGACGCAGCGAGGCGCGTGCGAGGCGACCTACAATTTCGCCGTCAACATCACTGACGGCGTCGTCACGCATCCCAACCTCGTGAAGTTCAGGGGCCATGTGGCGCGCTCGGGCGCCGTCAGCGCCTCGGTGGCCGTTCCGGACAAATATGCGTCCGGGTCGGGCCGGCTCTCGAGCAATTCCGGCCGCGGGACATGGAGCGGCTATTCGGGAGCCGCGCGTTGCTCAGGGTACTGGACCGCCCAGCGGAACTGACGAATTTGCCGGCCGTCTCCTGATCGAAGGCCGGCGGCACCGCGCCATATCGCCTTTGCGTCACTGATCGGAAAAGGGGGTTTTTCACGTGAAGACAGCAATCACTGAATTGTTCGGCATCCAGCATCCGATCATCCAGGGTGGCATGCATTATGTCGGCTTTGCCGAACTCGTGGCCGCAGTGTCGAATGCCGGCGGCCTTGGCATCATCACAGGGCTGACCCAGAAGACGCCGGAACTTCTGGCGAAGGAAATCGCGCGCTGCCGCGACATGACCGACAAGCCGTTCGGTGTGAACCTCACCTTCCTGCCGAGCTTCACCGCGCCGCCCTATCCGGAATACATCACCGCGATCAGGGAGGGTGGCGTCAAGGCCGTGGAGACTGCGGGCCGCAGCCCCGAGCAATACATGCCAGCGCTGAAGGCGGCCGGCATCAAAGTGATTCATAAATGCACCTCGGTGCGTCACTCGCTGAAAGCCGAGAAAATCGGCTGCGACGCGGTGAGCGTCGACGGCTTTGAATGCGGCGGTCATCCCGGCGAGGACGATATTCCGAACATGATCCTGCTGCCGCGGGCGGCGGATGAACTGAAGATCCCGTTCGTCGCCTCCGGCGGGATGGCGGATGCACGCAGCCTGGTCGCTGCGCTGTCGATGGGCGCGGCCGGCATGAACATGGGTACGCGTTTCATCGCCACCAAGGAAGCGCCGGTCCACGACAACGTGAAGCTGGCGCTCATCAAGGCGACCGAACTCGACACGGTGCTGGTGATGCGCGCGCTTCGCAACACCGAACGCGTGCTGAGGAACAAGGGTGTCGATAAGCTTCTCGAGATCGAGCGTGACAAGGGCGCCGCGCTGAAGATCGAGGACATCCACCCACAGGTCGCCGGCGTCTACCCAAGGGTCATGATCGACGGTCAGATGGATGCCGGCGCATGGAGCTGCGGTATGGTGATCGGCCTGATCCACGACATCCCGACAGTCAAGGAGTTGATCGATCGCATCATGCGTGAGGCCGAGCAGATCGTCCGAGGACGGCTGACGGGCCTCCTTGACGGTACTCTTGATACCAAACCAACCCGCGGGGTTGCCTGAGGAGGGCGCCATGGGCGACTCGCATTTCAATAGCGACGATCGCTTTACGAAAACCGCAGCCAGATTGCTTACTCACACAATTCCGGGCGCAGAACAGATCCATCCATAGCGAACGCATCACTCTGTGAAACCGGGGGAAACTGGCGCACCCGACACGATTCGAACGTGTGACCTTTGCCTTCGGAGGGCAATGGTCGATCTACGCTGCAAATCGGGGAATGGTTCCCTCGACCAATCGCAAGAATCGGGCATTGCGCAACCACCGATTCTTGCGATATCGGCGAAGGCGACCGGGAAGGTTCGCCTTTCGTATTTTGAACGCTATTTCCGAAAGATCGGGTGTTGCGCCTCCCGCAACCAACTTAAATTGCGATACCGAATCGCGCAGATCAGCCGCCCTAACCGGACGGCTTTTTGCGTTCGCAAGTTCTGATGGCTTCGCACTCCCGCAACCACTCAAATTTGCGATGGGAGCAAGTCCTGGCCAAAGGCAGTCCGTGATTTTGACTTGCCCAGTAACATTCAAGGCGTAGTTGAGTCGCGTACGAAAGCCCATAGCGCCGCCAAGCCTAAGACGATTGGCGCTTGCTGAGGAAGGCGCCTCTGTGCAAGACAATTGGTCTCAGGAGCGCATTAACGGGAACCGTCTGTGATAACCTCTTTTGATGGCGAAATTCTCGACGGCCGCCATCATATGCAGGTCCGCGTCTATTTCGAAGATACCGATGCCGGCCAGATTGTTTATCACGCGAATTTTTTGCGCTTCATGGAACGCGGCAGAACGAATTACTTGCGCCTGCTCGGAACCAATCAGCAAGTGCTGCTCAACGACGCGCAGACCGACGCGCCCGGCTTTGCCTTCGTTGTCCGTTCGATGACGATCGAATTTCTAAGACCGGCGGTCTTGGACGACCTGCTCGACGTCGTCAC